>CAYPYZ010000026.1:0-16027 GCA_964414805.1 uncultured Paludibacter sp. | reverse complement strand
TCAAGGCTATTTTTTCCTAAATAATCTACCTATAGTCTGCCCAATCTCATCCAATCTTTCAATAGGCTCACTCAAAGATGGATTGATGTAATGCTTGTTTTCATTGGCTATAACGCCCAATTGCATAGGGAAAATCAAGATATAACTGTTATAGGAAAAATGTTCCCGTAAGTAATAAGGAATTTTCTCCATAGTGAGGTTATAGGATAGGGATTTATTTCTTCCCAAGACGATAATCAGATTATCGTTGCTTTCAATTTTCTTAGATAGGTTCACTATTTCATCCCAATTTTCAAAAAGGGTAAAATCAGCTTCTATCGGGTGTTTTTTATGTACATCTCGTATGACTTGCAAGGTTTTTTCGTGTCCTAAAAACTTGATGGTAGCGCCTGAATTACGAGCGATATTCCATACTTTCACCAACCAAAATGGGAAACCTATCTCATGCTCAGCATATTGCGGCAGTATCACTATATGTCTTTTAATAGTGGCAATAGGCTGCACTGCTTTATATACAAAGGTGGTAATATTACTTTTGGTCAGAATACCTTGATTCAAATTACCCACAAAAGAATCGGACATTCCCTTCTTTTCGGTAACACTCAAAATCATATCGGTAATTCTGTGTTCACGAATAATACTGGTAATACCATTCACAATATTCACATCATAGCGCAACAATTTCTTTAAAGAAATATCTACAGAAGAAGCGGACGTCATGGCTTTATCCAAGAGCTTATCGGCAAATTTAAAACTACTTTCTTCTTTAGAAGCATCATTGATGATATTCAATCCAAACACTGCATCTTTATTACGTTTGGATTTAATCAGCGCACTTAAATTAATCAGTTCATCCACAGTATCGGGATAGCGCAAAGGAATTAAAATTTTCTCCTTATCATCTGCATCTTCTATATCATGCAATTCGCTTTCCTGCAAAGAGATATTCACGGCTGCTCTTTGGGTAACTATGGTGGCAATGGTGCAGGTTATCAATATCATGATAATAGTGCCGTTAAGGATATCGTCATTCAATAAATTAGCATTATAACCCACCATTACAACGGCTAAAGTGGCTGCTGCTTGGGCATTACTGAGACCAAAAACTATATTGCGTTCATCTTTCGTAAAACCAAAAGTCTTTTGTGTTAACCATGCAGCCACCCATTTCGAAAGTGTAGCGACTATGGTCATGATGGCTGCAACATAAAGGGTATGCCAACTGACGATAAAAGCGCGGTAATCCACTAACATCCCCACGCTTATCAAGAAAAAAGGGATGAAGATGGCATTGCCGACAAAAGAAATTCTATTCATCAAAGGCGAAGTGGCAGGCACTAATCTATTGAGTGCCAGTCCGGCCATAAATGCTCCGATTATACCCTCTATACCGGCTATTTCGGCTAAGACTGCCCCCAGAAATACCAAGACTAAAATAAAAATATATTGGGAAACATGGTCGGTAATACGCTTTAAAAACCAACGGCCAATTATCGGGAAAAGTACCAATATAATGGTAGAAAACACGATAACGGAAATGGATAATTTTGTCCAGAAGAGTGTGCTAATTTCGTCCTGTGCCATACCTATAACCACAGCAAACACTAATAAACTCAGTGTTACCGTTACTATAGTTCCACCGACAGTGACTACCACCGCACGGTTTTTAACCACATCCAATTTAGTAACTATAGGGTAAGAAATCAGCGTATGCGATGCGTACATAGTCCCCACAATGATAGATGCAGGAATGGAAAAATTCAGTAAGTACATACTACTTGCTATGCCGAGCGCCATGGGTATCACAAAAGTCAAGATACCAAAAAAGATACTTTTCAGACTATTTTTCTTGAGGTCGCCCATGTCGATTTCCATTCCTGCAAGGAACATGATATAGAGCAGACCTGCCGTTCCTGAAAGGATAATACTGCCATCCCTTTCCAAGAGATTGATACCATACGGGCCAATGATTACGCCGGCTATAATCAGCCCTAAGATATGTGGAATTTTGACTTTATTGAGCAATAAAGGCGCAAAAAGGATAATCACCAAAATCACCAAAAACTTCAGAATAGGGTGTTCTAAAGGGAGCGTAAGACTATCTATGGCAAGCAGCATCATATCTTTTTGAGGTATAAAAGGCCTTTTATTACGGGCTACAAAATTAGTTTAAAATAATCAATTGACAAGAAAATCTATAATCAATGCAACAAATTAGAGTTTATAATTGTTTGATATTTGTTAACTTTGCAAGCCTATACATTTAATTAATATTTTAACAATTTAGATATGAGTAATTTAAAGTACACACCAAGTGCACAGCCTAAGGGTTTTCCAAAGGCAGAGAAGTTTAGTTTTAACGATAGTGTAGCCTATGCTGATGGATCGGTAGTCAGTAAGATACTCTTACGCAATAAGATGGGTAATGTAACCCTGTTTGCTTTCGATAAAGGCGAGATGTTGAGCGAGCATACTGCACCATTTGATGCCATTGTACAAGTATTGGACGGCAAATCTGAGATTGTTATTGATGGTAAGGCTCATGTTTTAGAAGCCGGAGAAAGCATTATTATGCCAGCTGATATTCCGCATGCATTATATGCCACTGAAAAATTTAAGATGTTGCTAATTATGATTAAGGGATAAAGTATAAGAGATATGAATTTATTTTTAAAAGCCTCCGATTTATTCGGAGGCTTTTTGTTAAAGTTCATATAGGCTGTTCAAATTATCAACATAAATATTATCTTTGCGATTGCGTGATTTGATTTTTGATTAAGTTGAAAATAATTATAATCATAAAAATTTTAAATTTGAGTGTTAAGATGAATTATACAGGGATAGCAAAACCTTTTTTAAAATGGGCAGGTGGAAAAACTCAGCTTTTGGATGATATCGAAAAACTTTTACCTGAAGATTTATCAACATCAAATTTTACATATTTAGAGCCTTTTGTTGGTAGTGGAGCAGTTTTATTTTGGATGTTAGCTAAGTTCCCAAATATGAAAAAAGCAGTTATAAATGATATCAATGAAGATTTGATGACTACTTATAAAGTGATTGCAAACCATCCCAATGAGCTTATTTCGATTCTTGATACATTGCAAAATGAATATCATTATTTAGACAGTGACGAGGACAATAAGAAAGCCTATTATTATGAAAAAAGAGCTTTGTATAATACAAGAAAAGAGAGAGCGATTAATCAGTCCGCATTATTTATCTTTCTAAATCGCACTTGTTTTAACGGTCTATATAGGGTGAATAGAAACAATGAATTTAATGTGCCTATAGGAAGCTATAGAAAACCAACTATTTGTGATAGTGAAAACATCCTTTCTGTAAGCAAAGCCCTACAAAGAGTTGAGATTTTGAGTGGAGACTTTGAAAAAACCTTGCAATATGCAAATCCTAATTCATTGTTTTATTTTGATCCACCTTATAAACCCTTAAATGGTACTTCAAGCTTCAATTCATATGCGAAAGATGAATTTGATGATAAAGAACAAATTCGTTTAAGAGACTTTTGTTCAAAATTAGATAGTTTAGGTCATACTTGGATTTTAAGTAATTCGGATGTTAAGAATGAAAACTTAACAAATATCTTCTTTGATGATTTATTTAAAGACTTTGATATCCGACGAATAAAGGCTGTTAGAAGAATTAATGCTAATGCATCTAAAAGAGGTGAATTAACTGAGTTATTAATTACTAATCAAAATCGTACGGAGTATGCTTATTTATAGATTTTCTTTAAAAAAAACTGATAATGGCTAATAATGAATCATGGGCAAAGATTTTTGCTGACTTTAATATCTTAGAACATAATTTTGCTGACTCTCCTTTTGAATTAACAGCGAGGAATATCAAAGATTCTTGTCAGGATTTTACTGAGGTAAGTCAAAAAGAAGTTAGAGTGCTTTGTAAACAGGACTCCAGAGAAGATAGGCCACAAATTTTTATTGATAATGAGTTGTTTATCTTACCTGTTAGAAATGGTAAATATGTGATTATTAAAGGAGAAGGATACGTAGATATTCCCAATATCACTAAGGAGATTCAAGAGTATAATTCTAAATTAGATTTTGAATTAGAAACTTCAAAAATTGGAAATTCGGAAATGCAGCATCTTGATTTTGCTTATGCTTCAAGCTTAATCAGGACATTTATGAATGATGAAAGTTTAGTTTTAACTATTCGAGGAAGAAAATATACCCCTCCTTTTTCCTTTTATGTTGGTAATCAACATATTGAAACCATAAGTGTACAAACTGAAGTTGATGCTGGATATGAAGGCAAAGATAAAATTGTATTAATTGAAGCAAAAAACTCTTCTACTGATAATACTATAATTCGTCAGCTCTTTTATCCATTCAAGCAATGGAAACAACACACAACTAAAGACGTATATCTTTTGTTTTTTGAAAAGAGAGATGATGTTTTTCATATATGGCAATATGGCTTTACAAATGAAAATGATTATAATAGTATTTATTTAATGAAATCAGAACGTTATAAAATAACTAATCCAACATAATTAATGCTTATACCTTACTTTAAATCTGACGATAACAACTTCACGCTTCTGCATGGAGATACTATGGAATTGCTACCTCAGTTTGAACATAAATTCGATATGGTCTTTGCTGATCCCCCTTATTTTTTATCTAATGACGGTTTATCTATTCAAAGTGGAGAAATAGTGAGCGTTAATAAGGGTAACTGGGATAAGTCCAAAGGTTTTGAGTATATTAATGACTTTAATAGAAAATGGCTTTCTTTAGTCCGTGATAAAATGAAAGAAGATGCCACTATTTGGATAAGTGGTACTATGCATAATATTTTTTCTGTAGGCCAAATTTTAACCGAATTAGGCTTTAAAATACTCAATATCATTACTTGGGAAAAAACAAATCCTCCACCTAATTTTTCGTGTAGATATTTTACATACTCAACCGAACAAATAATTTGGGCTAGGAAGAATGTAAAAACTCCCCATTATTATAATTATGAGTTAATGAAGCAATTGAATGGCAATAAACAGATGAAAGATGTATGGACATTACCGGCCATAGCGCCTTGGGAAAAATCTTGCGGTAAACATCCTACACAGAAACCCCTTTCCGTACTAACGCGTTTGATCTTAGCTTCTACAAAGCGGAATGCTTGGATATTAGATCCTTTTGCAGGAAGTTCTACTACAGGTATTGCTGCAAATCTATTAAATCGTAGATATTTAGGAATTGACCAAGAAAAAGAATTTCTATCTATAAGTAAAAATCGTAAGATTGAAATTGAAAACAATATTAAGGCAGCATCTTATAAGAAAAAAATAAAGGGTTTCAACGATACAAAAGAACTTGAATTATTCTTGTTTAATGAGCCATTGGGTGAATATAGTAAAGAGTTGATTTTGTATTAATGTGAAAATTCTGATCATCCCCCCTCCATCAAACCAACACACACATCCTCGCATCTCTACATCAAAGCTTGCTTTATCAGAGTCGGTATTTCCACCGGTCTCCTCGCTACCGGAACTCCCACTGCTTCAAAGGCTGCTATCTTTTCAGCTGCAGTGCCACTGCCGCTGGAAATGATGGCGCCGGCATGACCCATACGTTTACCGGGAGGTGCTGTCTGACCGGCTATAAATGCTACCACAGGCTTGCGAATGCGCTCTTTTATATACTGTGCAGCGAGCTCTTCGGCATCTCCGCCTATTTCACCTATCAAGACTATAGCATCGGTTTGTGGGTCATCTTCAAATAGTTGTAATAACTCCTGAAAATATAAGCCTGCAACCGGATCGCCACCTATACCCACACAGGTGCTTTGTCCTATGCCATGCGTGGTCAACTGATGCACCATCTCGTAAGTTAGCGTACCACTGCGACTTATAACACCTACATTGCCTTGTTTGAATATATTAGCGGGTAATATACCGATTAATGACTCACCGGGTGTTATTAATCCCGGACAATTTGCCCCTATAAGTTGTACGCCTTTTTTCCTTAAATAGGCTGTTGCTTTTACCATATCTAAAGTAGGTACGCCTTCCGTAATGCAAATCACTAATTGAATACCGCCATCAGCTGCTTCCATAATGGCATCGGCTGCAAAGGGAGCCGGCACAAATATCACAGAAGTATCTGCACCTGTAGCTTTAACTGCTGCTTCTACCGTATTGAAAACGGGTATGTCGTGGATAGTCTGACCGCCCTTGCCGGGAGACACTCCTGCCACTATCTGTGTACCATATGCCTGCATTTTTGCTGTGTGAAAACCACCATCGCGACCGGTGATACCTTGTACTAAAACCTTGGTACCTCTGTTGATTAATATGCTCATGATCCTAATAATTGTATGGCTGTTTGTGCTGCTTCACTCATGGAATTAACTACCGGTAAATTAGCTGCTTGAATAATCTCTAAACCTTCTTTTGCATGGGTGCCGGCCAAACGAATCACTACGGGTATATCGATTTGTAACTCGTTTAAAGCCGTGATAAGTCCCTGTGCCACATCATCGCAACGCGTTATGCCTCCGAAGATATTTATCATGACCACTTTTACGTTTTTGTCAGATAACAATAGTTTCATAGCAGCTATTACTTTCTGCGGATTGGAACTTCCACCTATATCTAAGAAATTGGCAGGACGACCGCCATAGTATTGTATCAAATCCATAGTAGCCATAGCTAAACCGGCACCATTCACCATACAGCCTATATCGCCATCCAAACGTATATAAGACAATCCCATTTCCTTGGCTTGCAATTCCTTGATTTCATCTTCATCAGGTTCATTCATAGCAGCGATAGTCGTTTGCCTAAACAAAGCATTGTCATCAAAATTCATCTTGCCATCCAATGCTAAAAGTTGACCATCTTCCGTAATTACCAAAGGATTGATTTCCACTAATGAAGCATCCGTATCCAATAATAATTGATACATCTTTTGTAATAAACTGCTTGCTTGTTTCACCAATGACATATCTTGAAAAACAGCAAAAGCAATTTTCCGAGCCATAAAAGGCTTGATACCTAAGTCGATATCTATAGGGAAACGATGTATAGCTTCCGGTTTTTCTTTGGCAACTTCTTCTATCTCAACACCGCCCTCGGCACTGAGCATCACCAATACAGACTTGCTATTCCTGTCTATGGTCATACCTAAATAAAACTCCTGATGGAATTTAACAGCTTCAGCCACCAAAACCTTTTCAACAGTAAAAGTCTTGATTTGCATACCGAGTATAGCAGTGGCTGCTTCTTTTGCTTCCGCAAGATTACGCACTAATTTAACACCGCCGGCTTTACCACGACCGCCCACTAAGACTTGCGCCTTAATCACGGCAGGAAAACCTATGGTTTCAGTAGCTTGAATCACTTCATCTACAGTATAACAAAGTTGTTCTTTTGTAGTAGGAATAGCGTATTGAGAAAAAAGTTGTTTAGCTTGGTATTCGTGTATTTTCATAAAAAAATATTATGAGTATGATTGTCAAATAATCTAATGCCTCTTTTAAAAACGACTGATAATAATTGATGCTTTATCTATACTTTCAATTTTCTTTTCATGTTTTTGGATATTTCACGTTGAATATCACATCCGCTCATACAATCATCCATACAGGAAGTGTTTTTGTTTGTGAGAGATTTGACAATAGCATAGACGGTGTAAGCTATGGCTGAAACTACAACTAACAGTACAATTATTTCTTGCAACATAGGCGCAAAATTAAATTATTTTTCCAATAGAACAATATTCTCAACATGGTGAGTATGTGGAAACATATCCACCGGTTGCACAGCCTTAATAGTATAAGTTTGGCTGAGTAAACTTAAATCACGGGCTTGTGTAGCAGGATTACAGCTAACATAAACAACACGTTTCGGCGATGCAAACAAAATAGCTTCAATCACTTTATCGTGCATTCCCGCCCTTGGGGGATCGGTAATGATTACGTCCGGACTACCATGTTTATTAATAAAATCTTGGTTTAAAATGTCCTTCATATCCCCAGAGTAGAACAATGTATTTTGGATATTGTTCAATGCTGCGTTTTCCTTAGCATCTGCAATGGCTTCGGGTACATATTCTAAACCTATGACTTGCTTGGCATTAGCTGCCACAAAGTTAGCAATAGTCCCTGTTCCCGTATATAAATCATATACCAATTCCTTACCCGTCAAACCGGCAAATTCCCTTGTTTTCTTGTATAATTCGTAAGCCTGATATGAATTGGTTTGAAAGAAACTTTTAGGTCCAATTTTAAACTGTAAATCCTCCATTTTTTCAATGATATGATCTTTGCCTTTAAAAAGATGAACTTCCCTGTCGGTGATGGTATCATTAGCCTTGGCATTTATAACATATAAAAGCGAGCTAATTTGAGGGAATGTAGCTGCTATATAGGTCATTAAATTTTGAATAGCCTCTTTATCTTCATAGAAAAACACCATAATCAACATCAATTCGCCGGTAGTAGCCGTACGCACTATCATGGTCCTCAACAAGCCTTCTTGCTTACGTAAATCGAAAAAGCTCAATTGATTAGCTATGGCATATTGTCGGATGCTATTTCTTAATTGATTAGCAATATCGTCCTGTAACCAGCATTTTTGAATATCCAAAACCTTGTCAAAACGTCCCGGAATATGGAATCCAACACCATTGACTTCCAACTTTTCTCCCATATCCATTTCCTCTTTACTAAGCCATCTTCTATTTGAAAAGGTAAATTCCAATTTATTTCTATAAAATTCTGTATGCTTAGAACCTAATATAGGCGATACTTCTGGAAGTTCTAATTTGCCTATACGGGTTAAATTATCTATCACTTGTTGTTGCTTGAATTGCAACTGATCGGGGTAGGGTAGCATTTGCCATTTACAGCCACCACACAGCCCAAAATGTTCACATACCGGCTCAATCCTGTTTTCCGCATAAGCATGAAAATGTATAGCCCTACCTTCCATAAAAGAGCTTCTTTTGCGCGTAAGCTGTATGTCCACAATATCACCGGGTACCACATGCGGTACAAACACAACTTGCTCATCTACACGGGCTAAGGACTTACCTTCTGCCGCAAAATCAGTGATTAAGACTTTTTCTAAAATAGGGTAGGATTTCGATTTTCTTGCCATTGTTCTTATTAAGTTTAATGAAATTGACCAACAAAGAAAATAAAAATATTGTAATTCTCCATCAATTTTTACGAGTCTACTGATAGTTTTTTGTATCTTTGTGATTACTAAAATTCAGGATCATGTTCATAGAGCGTTATATAATCATTGGTATAGTATTGTTTATAATTTTTCTTTTTAAGAAAACCTATAATAGCATACAGCCTACCGTCCATCCCCACGAACATGAAATAACTGTATTTGCCATTCCTTCCGTGGAACCTATGGATTGGGAAAGTCCCTCAAGTCTCTATAAAAGTGCGTTGAAATGCTATCTTAAATCAAGCTATCAACGGACTTATTACATCATTGGGCATATGTCGGCTATGATAAGTTCGCCGCTTTTAGAGTCGGTGATATATGCCGGTATGACCGGTGCTTCTCAAATAGAAAAAGTGCAACAAGTGATTTTGAAAAGAGCCGGTATGGGCGTTTTTGGTACAACGCTCAAAGGTAAAATGGAACCGGTGGAGAAAATGAAAAAAACTATTTCTTTTTATGGCAGAAGGAATAAGGTCGCTTTTATGCGTTTTAAAGTGAATGAAGATGCTATTAAGCGCGTTATCCAATTCATTGGCTATTTTAAAAATAAAAATGAGTTAGGCTATGCTCCTTGCGAATACTATAATGGCGCATTGAATCCTCGCTATAAATATGAAGGTGCTGCTTGTAGCTCTTTTATCATTGCTTTGATGCAGGTTGCAGGTATTCTCCCGCCAAATGCACCGCAAGATTGGGCTGTCAATTTGAAAATACCTATGCATTTGATAGGTGGGAAACTCAATGCCAACAAACGTATCAGTCTGAAATCCATTATGCAAACAAAGGCTTGGCATGATGGCTCCGGCCTTGAAGGAGTTGATTATGCATCCTTAGAACTATACGATCCTGCCATGGTGTTTGATTGGGTTCAAAAGCAAAGAGCACAGGAAGATAGTGCTTATGCAATAGAAAATGATGGGGTGTTTAATGGAGTTTATAAGGACTTAAGCACTATAAGCTTTGCTCAAAATAACGCTGTATTACAGACCAGAAACGAAGTAAGTTTTTTTGTTAAGAACTTCCTAAATACGCATCTCAATGGTCATTTAAAATCTCAATCCAAGGGACTACTTGAGGTGATGCCTAAAACTGCTTCTATTCCGCTAAATTCATAGCCTAAGCCTTTTAATTCCGTAATTAATTTATCCAAATGCTTATAGAATTTATCCTTCCTTTCAGGATGGGTGCCTATATGCAATAATAAGTGAAATCCATTCAAATTATGGGCTTTTTCATATGCCATGATGTTTTCATATATCTCTTTGGAAGATACATAGTTTTTCATGGAAGGTATGGTATAATCAGCATTTGAAGATGTTCCGGGAGTGAAATTTACGATTTGCACCCCTATATTTTTCGACCAATCGCTAATTTTTTGGTTGTACCATTCATAAGGTGGCATATAGTATTTCTTTGTTGGAATGGATAGTCCGGCATGCTCCATAGCTTGATAATTATTTTGCAAGTCATTGGTAAATTCATCTTGACTTACCAAAGTCGAATCTCTTTTATTCCAATCACATAACAGTAAATGCTGGTCAGAATGTGGAGCCATATAATGCCCATCCTGTTCAAGTTTACGTGCAATCTTTGGATATTTCCTATAGAAATCTCCCGTAAGGAAAAAGGATGCTTTGATTTGATGTTGTTTTAAAACCTTTTGGATAGTAGTGGCACCATCGGCAAATTCATGACCGGTAAACATCAAAGCAATTTTTTTAGCAGTTTTATCGCCTCGAATGATACCACCCTGCACCATAGTAGGTTGTTGCGCTCGTGAGCTTAAATATGCCATATAATAACTCATAGAAGCTGTTCCATCCATGGTAGGTTCATTGGTTGAATAATCGGCGTAATCATCGTGGTAAACAACCATATTGGATTGGAAATCAGCATAAGCATCATCTTTAGAGAGATAAACCCCTATCAAATTGCTGTAAATTGCATGGTAAATTGGCCCATCCACTATACCACCGGTAATGGGCATTTGATGCAAGTGTGTAAAGGCTGAATGCGGATCTTGTGGCGTATCACCATTATCAGGATAGCCCACTATCATACATTTTCCCCAAGGGTTTACGCCAAACAACCAATCACGCATGGCTGTTTCTATTTCAAGAAATTGATTATCGCCGGTCAGTTCGTGGTATAAGCGACATTGGGTTATAAAAGCAACAGTCAGATTATTAGAACACCAAATAAACGGAATACCATGCATAAAAGCATTGCCTTCAGCCCGGTCGGCCACACGCTGCAAACCACTTCTCATATTGCGTATAAACTCCTTGCTAATTCTTTGATTAGCTGTCTGTTTACTCAAATGAAAATGTCCAAGATTTACAAAAGGATACCATTGATAATGTCGGGCAGAATCAGCTCCCATCCAAGGGGTAACAGGCTCTAAACGACCATAATCCACTGCTTGTTTAAGAAAGTTAGGATCTTTAAAACTCTGGTATAGTTGCACAGCAGCCAATTCCATATCATCAGCCCAATTATCTTCTTCGTAGAAATAGGGAGAGCGACCCGGGGCAGTCTGACTAACACCCGGATTTTCCACAGCTTTTTGATAGGCATCACCGGCTTTTTCTATCAGCATAGCAGCATATTCAGGATAATAATCCTGTAATAATGTAGCACCTAAAGCAAATGCCGAAGTATATTTCCCTAAGGTTGATGCCATGCCTGTACTGCGATTTTTATGTTGAAATAAGCCTTGTGGCTTCGGACTTACAAAATATACCGGTCGCTCTTTGCCGGCACCCCAACCATAATCTACTTCTTGTGCTGGAGGTAGTACAAACCCACCATGATCCCTGTCATCGGCTAACTGATTGAAATAGGTGTATTTATCAGGATTCATCTTAATCAGCCAATCCAAACCCCATTTAGCTTCATCCAAAATATCGGGAATACCATTGGAACCCTCATCACCATTAGCTTGGTAATTATCAGCAAAAGCATAAGGATATTGCGTATAAGCAAACAACATTTGATAAACAGCATTGGCGGAAGTTGTGACATATTGCAAATAATCGGAGGCATCATGCCAACCTCCGGTCACATTGAAATACTGTCCGTTGCGCAGACTATCCGGATCGGCTACGCTGATTCCATCATGTATATGGCAAGAATCTTTTAGATAAGGATTATAACCACATCTTTGCTGACGCATATACTGCAAAGGTATTTCGGAAGCACCGGCATAAATCTCGTTTCCAATGGCAAAAATTGGCGATTCTATGCCATTAACTCTGATGTAATACTTGCCCGGTTTGCTAAATTTGGAAAAATTTAAGCGTGCTGAAGATTCAAAAGCAGGTTGTATGCCGGTAGTTTTGATATTATCAGACAGTAAAACTGTCTTATTATCAACGGCATCAACCAATTCAAAACTGCTAATCTCAGTTAGGCTTTTACTCACCCACACAGCAACTTTTACATCATCTTCCAAATAGCCAATTTGGTTTACGCGTATCCATTGCGACTGTGCAAAAGATAAAAAACTTAGGGGCAAAAGGTAAAAAAATAGGTATCTTAATCTGTTCATGGTACGTATTTATTGAGAAATACAAGAAAGTACAAACATACATATTTTTTTAATGGGAACAATCTGCATATTTTTTCTTATTTTTGCCAGTTGTTATTTTAAAAATTAACCCATATGAGTATTGAACACGAAAATCCTGTTGGATTACCGGAAAATGCAATTAGAGAATTAAAACCCGGAGAAACTTATGAACCTGTTATGTCGCCTCATCAATCCTATTCAGAGGTGAATACCCGCTCCGTTTCTTTAGGTTTATTAATGGCAATTATCTTTTCAGCAGCAGCTGCTTATCTTGGATTGAAAGTAGGACAAGTCTTTGAAGCTGCTATTCCCATTGCTATTATAGCTGTAGGTTTATCCACAGCTACCCGCAGAAAAGGAGCTTTAGGCGAGAATGTCATCATACAATCTATAGGTGCCAGTTCGGGTGTGGTGGTAGCAGGTGCTATCTTCACTTTACCAGCCTTGTACATCTTGCAAGTGAAATATCCGGAAATGACCGTCAGCTTTATGCAAGTGTTCTTCAGCTCATTATTAGGTGGAATTTTAGGCATTCTTTTCCTGATTCCCTTCCGTAAATATTTTGTTGCTGATATGCATGGAAAATATCCTTTTCCGGAAGCTACAGCTACAACACAAGTATTAATTTCTGGAGAAAAAGGTGGTAGTCAGGCCAAACCTCTCCTGATAGCCGGATTAATTGGTGGTCTATACGACTTTGTAATTGCTACTTTCGGGACATGGTCTGAGACCTTTACTTCTCGTGTCATTCCTTATGGGACTGCTATAGCCGACAAAGCTAAATTGGTATTTAAAATTAATGTAGGCGCTGCGGTTTTAGGATTGGGATATATAGTAGGATTGAAATATGCTTTGATTATCTGTGCCGGTTCAGCCTTGGTATGGTTCGTTTTAATCCCTGCATTGCCTTTCCTGAGCGAAAACATGCTACATATCATCAACCCTATATACAATGGCGAGGGCTTGGCTAATATGGCTCCTGAGGCGATATTTACAGGCTTTGCACGGCATATAGGCATAGGGGGTATTGCTATGGCAGGCATCATAGGCATTGTTAAATCTTGGGGAATCATCAAAGGTGCTGTTGGTTTAGCTGGTAAAGAAATGCGCGGTAAAAATAAATCAGCTGCTGATAAGGTTGTTTTACGTACGCAGCGTGATTTATCTATGAAAATCATAGTTATAGGTGTTATTTTAGCATTGATAGCCACTTTTATTTTCTTCTATTTTGGTGTGGTAAATAATCTATTGCATGCTATAGTAGGTATTTTGGTAGTTGCCGTCATTGCTTTCTTATTTACAACTGTTGCAGCCAATGCCATTGCCATAGTTGGAACTAATCCGGTTTCAGGTATGACATTAATGACCTTGATTTTAGCTTCCGTGATTATGGTGGCTGTTGGTCTAAAAGGCACTACAGGTATGGTAGCCGCTTTGGTGATAGGTGGGGTAGTATGTACGGCTTTGTCTATGGCAGGCGGTTTTATCACCGACTTAAAAATTGGGTATTGGTTGGGAAGTACGCCGGCAAAACAACAATCTTGGAAGTTCCTTGGGACTTTGGTCTCGGCGGCCACTGTAGGCGGTGTCATCATCATTTTAAATAAGACTTATGGCTTTACAGGAGAAGGAGCTTTAGTGGCGCCACAAGCTAATGCCATGGCTGCTGTCATTGAACCTTTGATGTCGGGAACCGGCGCTCCATGGTTCTTATATGGTTTTGGTGCTTTGATAGCCCTCCTGCTTACTTTCTTGAAAATTCCGGCTTTGGCTTTTGCTTTGGGTATGTTTATTCCTTTGGAATTAAACCTACCTTTGATAGTTGGTGGAGCGATAAGTTGGTATGTGTCAAGTAGAAGTAAAAACCAAGCATTGAATACTGCCCGAAAAGATAAGGGAACTTTATTAGCCTCCGGATTTATTGCCGGTGGTGCTTTGATGGGTGTCGTCAGTGCTTTGATTAAGTTTATACAAACTACCATGGCAGAAAAACAAATTGCAGCTTTGGGAGAAAATGCAACGCCCGCATTAATCAATAGTATCAAAGATAGTCATTCTTTCTTTATGACTGCTTGGGAAAGCTCAAATGGTTCACAATGGTTGGCTATTTCTATGTATGCTTTATTGATAGTGTATTTTGCTTGGGATGCCATGCGCGTTAAGAATTAAAATATATTCATTATAATAGAACAATGAAACAATGAAACAATTCAAGTTTTATAACAATATTTTTGGCTGGATAGCCTTTGCTATAGCCGCTTTTACCTATCTGACCACCATGGAGCCGACAGCCAGTTTTTGGGACTGTGGTGAGTTTATTTCAACGGCTTATAAATTAGATGTGGGTCACCCTCCCGGAGCTCCTTTCTTTATGTTAGCAGGAAAATTCTTTACGCTTTTTGCTGCTGACACAAGTCAAGTAGCCATTATGGTAAATAGCTTATCTGCCTTAGCAAGTGCATTTACCATCCTCTTCCTTTTCTGGAGCATCACGCATTTGGCAAGGGTGATTATGCAACGCAATGCTATAGCGATAAGTTCTGCAAAATTAATAGGCATCTTGGGTGCAGGTATGGTAGGCGCTTTGGCTTATACCTTTTCTGATACTTTCTGGTTTTCAGCTGTAGAGGGTGAAGTATATGCTTCTTCATCATTATTCACCGCCTTGGTGTTCTGGTTGATTTTAAAATGGGAAGATAAAGCTGATGAAGCCGGATCGGATAAATGGTTGATTTTGATAGCCTATCTAATGGGACTTTCCATAGGGGTGCATTTGCTTAATTTATTGGCTATTCCTGCTATCGTCTTGGTGTATTATTTTAGAAAGAATAAGGTTACAACCCAAGGTGTTATCGTAGCTATGCTGATATCTATTGCTATTTTGGCTGTGGTGTTATATGGTATCATTCCCGGTTTTGTAGAGCTTGCCAGTAAGTTTGAATTGTTTTTTGTCAATATACTGCATTTACCTTTCAATACCGGTGCTCTCATTTACATAGTTTTATCTGTCATTATTCTGCTTTGGGCTATCATTGAAACTTACGTGGGCCATAATTATGTCAGGACTGTCATTGCTTTTGTGGCTGCTGTTACCATAGTTGGTATACCATTTTTCGGCTCGCATTTTTTAATTGGTATAGTGTTGATAGCCGCTTTGATAGCTGCTTTATTGTACTTTAGAAGGCATGTGCGTATGCGATGGCTGAATACCGCTATCATGATGATAA
>CAYPYZ010000025.1:0-16302 GCA_964414805.1 uncultured Paludibacter sp. | reverse complement strand
AGAGAAGCCGTTAGTTGGTATGTACAAAACCTATAAGAGGGGGGTGCAAATCGTAAAAACTACCGTGCAAATCGTAAAATTTCAATTGTAAATCGTACGAATTATAAAGAAAATCGTATTGAAAATCATATAGAATATCGTTTTGAATATCATAAAGATTAAATAGAAACTCATAGAATATTATGCAAAAGGTAAAAATTGCTATCATAGGTTTAGGTTATGTAGGATTACCATTAGCTCGTTTATTTGCTACAAAATATCCGGTAGTTGGTTTTGATATCAACCAAAAAAGGGTGAATGAATTAGCATCGGGTCATGATAGTACCTTAGAAGTGGAAGATGAAGTATTGCAGGCCGTACTATTGAAAGAGCCTCCTGTGGATAAGCACGGACTCTATTGTTCTACGAATATAGAAGACATACGCGATAGTAATTTTTATGTGGTTACTGTCCCTACCCCCATCGATAAAAATAACCGCCCTGATCTTACACCTTTGATTAAAGCCTCTGAATTAGTGGGGAAAGTCATTGCGAAAGGTGATATTATCGTATATGAAAGTACAGTCTACCCAGGTGCCACAGAGGAAGATTGTCTGCCGGTAGTAGAACAAATTTCTGGTTTGGTTTTCAATCAAGATTTCTTTGCAGGTTATTCACCTGAGCGTATCAATCCCGGCGACAAGCTACATACGGTAGAGAAAATCAAGAAAGTAACTTCCGGAAGTACTCCCGAAATAGGCGAAAAAGTCGATGCAATTTATAGCTCTGTCATACAAGCCGGTACTTATTTAGCACCTACCATTAAAGTGGCGGAAGCCGCTAAAGTAATTGAAAACGCACAACGCGATATCAATATTGCTTTCGTCAATGAATTGGCAAAAATCTTCAATCTGTTGAATATTGATACCATGGATGTCTTGGAAGCAGCCGGTACCAAATGGAATTTCCTACCTTTCAGACCCGGTTTGGTGGGCGGACATTGCATAGGCGTTGACCCCTATTATTTAGCACAAAAAGCACAAGAAGTTGGTTACCATCCTGAAATTATTTTAGCAGGGAGGAGATTGAACGACAGCATGGGCGCTTATGTAGCCACGCAATTGGTAAAAACCATGATTAAAAAAGATATACATATTACAGGTGCTAAGGTATTGATGTTGGGTGTTACTTTTAAAGAAAACTGCCCTGACATCCGCAATACCCGCGCTTTTGATGTATACCAAGGTTTGGTAGATTATGGCGTGGATGTGACTGTGTACGATCCTTGGGCAAACCCCGAAGAAGTAGCGCATGAATATGGGGTGCAAAGTGTACAAACCATCAATCAACCCCATGCAAAAGATAAATTTGATGCCATTATTTTAACCGTTGCACATGATATTTTTACTGAACTTGACCTGAAACAATTCGTTAATGACAAGCATGTAATCTATGATGTAAAAGGTTTATTGGCTGATGATGTGGTAGATGCAAGGTTGTAGGAAACAATCTCTTCCACGCATCTCACAGCCGTATTGCCATCCCATAATTCCGGACGTTGCGGTTGGCGCTCCATCGCTAAAGCAATCCGGTATTCCTCACGGATTCTATCGATATTATTCCCTACCAATACGCTGGCTCCACCATGTTCTTTTAAAGTAATGGGGCGTTCTGTATTCCATCTTAACGTCAAACAAGGCGTACCTAACACGCAGCATTCCTCCTGCAGACCGCCGCTATCCGTCAGCATAATCGTAGCACCCATATTCAACCTTAGCATTTCGTGGTAACCAATGGGGTTCAACAAAATTAGGTTGGTGCGATTTTGTATTTTTTCCCATAGACCAAAGTTCTGCAACATCTTTTGCGTACGCGGATGTATAGCCCAAATCATAGGCATATCCACAATGACTTCATCAACGAAAAAATCGACTATGGCTGCAAGCACCTCCTTATTATCCACATTAGAAGGACGATGGAGCGTACAAACCGCATAAGCTTGTGCGAATTGTGCATTGGAAACCTGAGGATTATCCGCTTGAATTAAATTTTGATTAATAATATCAGCTATCTCTAATTCAGCAGCTTTATCGCGATTAGCCTCCAAAGTATCTATCATGATATTCCCCACAAAGGCAATTTTTTCTTCGGGAACACCTTCTTTCCGTAAATTCTCATTCGAAATTTTATCAGGAGTCAGTAGCAAATCGCTCAATCTATCTGTTACCAAACGATTGATTTCTTCCGGCATGGTCATATCGCCGCTACGCAAACCGGCTTCTATATGGCAGACTTTAATATTCAATTTTTTAGCTGTTACTGAGCATGCCAAAGTAGCATTTACATCCCCTACAACCACCACCCAATCGGGTTTTTCATCCATACATACCTTTTCAAAAGCTATCATAGTTTGCCCCACCTGCTCCGCATGCGTACCCGAACCAATCTCCAAATTAATATCAGGATTAGGGATACCTAAAGATTCAAAAAACGACTCAGACATCCGCACATCATAGTGCTGACCTGTATGCACTAATAGGTGTTGAATTTTTTCTTGGTCATTTTGTTGTACTTGGTTATATTGCTCAATAGCCTTACAAAAAGGTGCTATTTTCATAAAGTTTGGGCGTGCACCCACTACGGATATAATTTTCATAAGAGATATTTTAAATGATGTAAGGGCAAAGGTAAGGATTTTTGGTGGATTTTGTGTGGCACGAGCTACATGTTGGCGCGGGTTTGCAACCCGTGCCACGCAGCAGTCCAACAATTCAGCAATACACTTTTCTTTGTTTTTCACTTTTATCCGTGTAAATTTAAAAAACTATTTGTATATTTGCACGGTAAAAACAATGTCATATGTATCTTAATCGTTATTTAGAACAAAGTGTTCTGAAGTCATTAAAACATTTTCCTGTTACAGCCATAACAGGTCCGAGACAATGCGGCAAATCGACTTTGGTGAAACATCTGTTGGCAGCATATCCCAACAGCGTATATCTTGATCTTGAAAGGCCTTCCGATTTGAGGAAATTAGATGATGCGGAATGGTTTTTTACTTCGCAAAGGGATAAATTGATATGTATTGATGAAATTCAACGCTATCCTGAACTGTTTCCGGTTATCAGGAGTTTGGTGGATGAATGGAACAGACCGGCTTGTTTCCTGATTCTTGGTTCAGCCTCTCGCGATTTATTAAAACAAAGTTCAGAATCTTTAGCAGGAAGGATAGTGTATCAGCGCTTGACACCTTTCTTGTGGAAGGAATTGGAAAATGATTATTCGATAGAACAGTATTTTTCATCCGGAGCATTCCCGCGCAGTTTGTTATCGAATGATGCAGCACTTTCCTTTGAATGGCGGGAAAGTTTTATCACTACCTTTTTGGAAATGGATTTATTGCAGTGGGCAGGATTCACACCCACTACCATGCGCCGTTTGTGGCAAATGTTGGCACACATCAATGGTCAAACAGTCAATTACTCTCATTTAGCTAATTCCTTAGGTGTTAGTTCTGTAACGGTGAAAAATTACATAGATTTATTGGCAGGAACTTATATGGTTGAACTGCTTCCTCCATATGTATCCAATTTGGGTAAAAGATTGGTAAAATCCCCCAAAGTGTATATTGCCGACTCTGGTATTACGGCAGCTTTACTGCATTTACGTGATTTTGCTTCCTTGGCAGGTCATCCTGCATTTGGTGCAATATGGGAACAAATTGTACTGTCTAATTTGAAAGGTCTTTTCTCCGAAGCTGAATTTTTCTTTTATAGAACTACACACGGTGCCGAAATTGACATTGTCATGAAAATCAACCATACAGTATTTGCTATAGAATGTAAAGCTTCTTATGCTCCGGTATTATCAAAAGGCAATTACTTGGCAATTGAAGACATCAACCCAAAACATAGTTTTATTGTAACGCCTTCGCATGAAAGTTGGTCGGTTAAGGAATCTATAGATGTGGTGTCGCTGAATGATTTGTATGAATTTATTGTTTCTTTTTTGCCTTGAGATAAAAAAAGCAAAGTATAATTTTTAATCTTTCTTCTCGCCTCTTCCTTTTTGGCTTGACTCAATCCACACTTTTTTCTTGACAAAAAAGTGTGCAAAAAGTCAAGACTGCCGCAGCTTCGCTCAATATCCTACCAGAAACAGTTCAATAGATCAGCAATTCACCAAAAACAACATAATTCAGTGAATATAATCACCAAATATTATATATAATAATGAATTATACAATCAATCTTATTATATTTGCATCATCTTAATCATTTAAAAATAAACAATATGATTGCACGAACAATTTTAAATAAGATTGAAAGCAAACTATTTAAAGGAAAAACCATTGTTTTGTTAGGTGCTCGTCAGGTTGGTAAAACTACTTTAATAAAAGAATTATTGAAAGATAAGGAATATCTTTTTTTGGATGGAGATGAAGTTTTGGTTAGAACCATGCTGACTAATGCAGGGAGAAAAGAGCTCAAAACAATTATAGGAACGCATAAAATCATTTTTATAGATGAGGCACAGCGCATTGAGAATATAGGAATTACTGCTAAAATTATACATGATCAATTTGAAGATGTCCAATTGATAATTTCAGGATCATCGGCTTTTGAGTTAAAAAATGATATTTCAGAACCTTTGACCGGAAGGAAGTGGGAATATCATTTAATGCCAATTTCTTATCAGGAAATTGAAGAAACAACAAATTATGTAGAGGCATTGAGTACCTTACAAACCAGATTGATATATGGATTTTATCCGGATGTAATCAATCGGCCGGGTGAAGAAAAAGATCTATTAAAAGAAATCACCGAAAGCTATTTATTTAAAGACATTTTGGCCTTTTCAGGCATACGCAAGCCAGAGGTCTTGGAAAAAATACTCCGGGCATTGGCCTTTCAGGTAGGAAGTGAGGTTAGTTACAATGAAATAGCGCAATTAGTTGGAGTAGATAAAAACACGGTATCCGAATATATTTATTTATTAAGGCAAGCGTATGTGGTATTTCCACTGACATCTTTCAGTAGAAATCTTCGCAATGAAATCAAAACAAATATCAAAATATATTTCTACGATAATGGAATTCGTAATGCCTTGATTCAAAATTACAATCCAATCAATTTGCGAGATGATATAGGTACTTTGTGGGAAAACTTTTTAATATCAGAGCGTTTGAAAAGAAATACCTATCACAAACATTACTCAAATACTTTTTTTTGGAGAACCACTACCCAGCAGGAAATAGACTATGTGGAAGAAAGTGGCGGTAAAATCACTGGCTACGAATTTAAATGGAGTCCGAAACGCAAAATGAAAATTCCGAACTCCTTTGTAAAAACATATAATGCAGAAGTTAACTTAATTAATCAGGATAATTTTAGGGATTTTGTTTTGGGATAAGTTAGCCACAGGCTTGCGCCTATGGTTAATCATATATTGTCCTACGGACAGATGGGTTTTGGGGCAGTGCAGTCATGTAAGAAACATTTTTGATTCTATCGCGTCCGGAGGACGCAATGTGATTAACCGTAAGATTTATCTTATGGTCAGTGTGCTAAAAGAGAGGCTCTCCGCCCGGAGTGGCGGTACAAGGCATTCCGCCCTGAGGAGGCAGCATAAGAAGTGTTTTATCTTGACATAATTCAAATAATCCCTCCACTCCATAATTGTTTTAAAAAAACTTGCCAAGGTAGGATATGGATATTATCGACTTTTCTGGCATAGGGTTCTGTGCAAACAACCATAGCCTTTTCCACTTCATACTCTTCCATAAAAGCTCTTAAGCCCCTGAGATGTCTAAGGTTTATATTATCAGTTCCTTTCACTTCAATAGCCACTTGATGCTTTCCAAGTATAAAATCAACTTCTATCTGAGATGCTGTTCGCCAATAGCTTATTTCATAGTCTACGCCGGCATAGTGACTATGAGCATACAATTCCTGATAGATAAAATGCTCAAAGGCATAACCGAAGTTTTCACTTTTAAACACCACATTCGTCCTGTGCAGCAAATAATTAGCTATGCCTACATCAAAGAAATAGAACTTAGGAGCTTGAATTACCCTTCTCTTGGGTTTAAATTGATAGGATGGAACAAAACGCCCAATCAATGTATCCTCTAAAATTTGGAAATATGATTTAACCGTATTTACACTGATACCACAATCCGTAGCGATATTGGAGTAATTGAGTATTTCACCATTTGAGAAAGCAGCAGATTCAAGGAAACGTGAAAAAACAGTTATGTTTCGGATTTGGGCTTCTCTCGCAATTTCATCTCTTAAATAGTTCCCAATATATGCTGACTGCATTCTTTGCGCATTTTCAGCCAAATAATGACGTGGTAAAAGCCCGTTGTTCAAAGCTTTTAATAAATCGAATTCAGGAATCTCATCACTTACAAAAGGGAAAAGTTCGTATCTCAACGCCCTGCCACCTAAAAGATTGGTTTCTGTCCTAAGAATTTTTCTTGGACTGGAACCACTCAAAATAAATTGGGTGTTTTCATTGGCCATTAACCAATGAACCTCATTGAGTAGTTCAGGAATGCGCTGGATTTCATCAATAATTACCATCCTATCAGCATCATCTGCCAATACTATCTCTCTTAATAACTGCGGACTTCTTTTAAAGCGTTCATACTCATCAGATAATAAGAGATCAAATTTCAGGGCATCAGGGAATTGCGTTTTCAGCAAGGTACTCTTTCCCGTTTGACGTGCACCCCAAAGAAAAAAACTTTGACCTGAAGCATCGGGGAATTGCTGTTTTCTATTGAATATTTTCATAGACATCTATATGTTTGCTGCAAATATACATGATATTTTGAAATAACAATGCAAATATACATGATATTTTGCAGTAGAATGGTTTAGATTTAGAAATAAGATGTATCGAATTTTGAAATTGCATGGGATTAAGGCTTCGCTTAACGTTGAACAATTCAACAATATGCATCTCATACACTTCTATACACCCCCTCACCGGTTTTTCGTTCTCTCAACGTTTCGACTGCGCTCAATTGAAACATTTTATATAAGCATCAAATATATACAGCTTATTGCGTTGTGCTCCGGTCATCTCTGAAACAATTTCCATTCTTTCGAGATCAGCAACTAAATTATAAACTGTTTGCGTTGATTTCCCGACAAGCGGTATGAGATCGGCAGTAGAAACAATAGGATTTTTATATAGGTATTCTACAATTTGCCGCGCATCGCTTGCCCTCCTTCCAAGTGTGTCCATTTGTATTTCAATAGATTTTTTGAGTTGCATAATTGCATCTAAGGTTTCAACTCCTTTTTTAGCTGTTTCCATTACACCCGTAAGAAAGAATTTAAGCCATTGATTGATATCGTTATGTGTACGGACCCGCATCAGGTTATCATAATATAAACTGCGATGTCGCTCAAAAAAATCAGACAAATAGAGTATAGGTCGTTTTAGAATATTTTTTGAAACAAGATATAGTGTGATGAGTAAACGACCTGTCCGTCCGTTTCCATCTAAGAAAGGATGAATGGTCTCAAACTGATAATGAATAAGCGCTATCTTTATCAAATCAGGAACGTTATCTCCCTTGTTATTAGCAAATTTCTCCAAATCCGACATCAAACTGTCAATTTCAGCATGCATGGGTGGAATAAAAACAGCATCACTAAGACTCGCCCCTCCAATCCAATTTTGACTTCTTCGAAACTCACCCGGTTGTTTATGTTCTCCTCTTACACCTTGCAACAAAACATGATGTGCCAATTTAATTACTCTGGAGGAAAATGGTAATCGATGCAATTGGGATACTACTTCATTCATGGCAGCAATATAATTTTGTACTTCTTCCCAATCATCTCTCTTTTCGATGCTAATTTCATTTTTCGCCAAAAAAGCCTCCTCAACTTTAGTCTGCGTACCTTCTATTTTAGATGATTGCGTAGCTTCTTTAGCGATATGCATACGTATAAACAAATCTATGTCCACATACTCTGAATACATGTCTAATCTGCCGATAGCCCTGTCTGCTTTACTCAACAGGCTGATAATTTGCATGTCGTCAATGGTCCACGCTCTGTTAAGTAATGTAGGTTGAAAACTTTGAAAGCCCCCCTGATTGATATGAATTCCCGCATTAAAATTTTTCATACGATGATTTATTAAAAGATTTTTAGGACAAAGATAGTCATTATTCTAAAACAGCATTAGTTTTTAGAATAATAAAATTGTTATCACAAATAAGATGGTAGAATTTAGAATAGTGAGATCGTTGTGCTCTGGTAATTGAACTTTGTTCGGTGAGTGAAGCGAAGTGTTGAAACATCAAATAACACTTTTTTCTTGACACAATTCATACTTTTTCCTTGACAAAAAAGTGTGCAAAAAATCAAGACTACGCCCAATGTCGATCCCCAACGTTTCAAAAGTTTTTTGTTTAACGTTGAACAGTTCAATGCTTCAACAATCTGCAAGAAATCAAAAATCGGTGAGCCAGCTGTGGAGTTTGTGCAAGTTACAAAAAAGAGTATCTTTGTCAAAACTTTCAATTTTTAATAGTTTTGATAAAGTAGAAATTAACTATCTAATAACTAAGTAGATATGCATAAACTAATTTTCAGGAGAGATTATCTCCAGCAATTAAAGAAATTAAAGGATGAACGTATTATCAAAGTGGTGACAGGCTTAAGGCGTACAGGAAAGTCAACTTTATTAGAAATTTTTGCTCAAGAAATCATTGACTCAGGGGTTTCACCTGATCAGGTTCAGCAATATAATTTTGAAAAACCGGTTTTTCCTATAAGTTTTTCTTGGATAGATATTTATAAAGAGATTTTAGCTAAAACGAATAAGGAAAATCAAAACTACATTTTTTTGGATGAACCACAGCAAATCACAGAGTTTGAACGATTAATTGATGCTCTATTTGTCGAGCCGAATATCGACTTATATATTACGGGTTCCAATGCATATTTTCTTTCCGGAGATTTAGCAACTTTACTTTCGGGGAGATATATAACAATCCATATCTTGCCATTTTCTTTCGGAGAATATATTAAAACTCAGGAAGATGATACTTTCAATAAGTATGAACTATTTGGAAATTATCTTTATGAGACTTCATTGCCCCAAGGGATTTTCTTAAAAAAACAAGGTGGTGATATTCAATCTATGTATATGCAAGATGTATATGATACAATTGTTGAAAAAGATATCAAACAACGATATAATATACAGAATATGAGGAGTTTTGATAATCTTTCAAAATTCTTGATGGGTACGATTGGAAGTATGGTTTCTTCGTATAATATTTCCAAAGCAATGAAACAAGATCATCAGGATATTCACCACAATACTGTAGAAAAGTATATACAATATTTGGTAGAATCATTTGTTTTCTATCAGGTCAATCGCTTTGATATAAAAGGTAGACAGCAATTGGCTACACAGGAAAAGTATTATTTAGTCGATATTGGATTTAGAAATTTAAAACTTGGAAAATTTCAACACCAAGATTTGGGACATGTATTAGAAAATATTGTCTTCTTAGAACTCAAAAGGAGATCGTATCAAATTTGGATTGGGAAAATTGGCAATGCTGAAGTAGATTTTGTCGTTAAAAACCTATCAAATAATATAGAATACTATCAGGTGACTTGGTCAATGTCAGATCCCAAAACAGCCGAACGTGAAATTCGACCTCTAAAAGCTATTGCTGATAATTATCCAAAATACATTATTTCAACTGATATAATAAGGGCCGAGATAGATGGAATTCATCATTTGAATGTTGTTGATTGGTTATTGGAGCATAGCTAAGATGATGCGTGAATAAGGCATTCCGCCTTTTCAGGACAGCATAAGAAGTTTTTTCGTCTTGATACAAAAAAGTCAAGACTGCCACTGATTCTATGGCTCACCTGCTAAGGTCGAAGAGCGGGCGATGATGCATTTGCTGTGTGCCATGTGGGCGCACGCAATGCCAGCTTTCTCTAATTTTCTAGCAACTATTCCGAAAAGGTTGCTGCTTTTTTGGATTAGATTCCAAAAATGTTAGTATATTTGTGGATTAATTGCTCAAAAATTCAAAAATTATGATTCCACGATTATTATCAGATGTAGTTAAAAGTAAATTACATAAAGGCAAAGCTATTATTTTATCGGGTGCCAGACAAGTGGGTAAGACTACCTTATTAAAACAAATTTTTCAGCATGATACAGATGTATTGTGGATAAATGGTGATGAATTAGATGTGCAAACACTTTTTGAAGATGCTTCCTCCACAAGGCTTGCAGCTATCATAGCCAACAATAAAGTAATTATTATTGATGAAGCACAGCGCATTGAAAATATAGGTTTACGATTAAAATTAATTACTGATAATTTACCTGATGTTCAGTTGATTGCAACGGGGAGTTCTTCTTTTGATTTGGCCAATAAAATAAATGAACCACTGACCGGTAGAAAATGGGAATACAGAATGTTCCCTTTGTCATTTCATGAAATGGTCAATTATCATGGGCTTTTACAGGAAAAAAGGATGTTAAAGCACCGTTTAATTTACGGTTATTATCCGGATGTGGTGTCGCATGTTGGTGAAGAAAAGGAGATTTTAAAGCATTTATCAGATAGCTATTTATATAAAGATGTGTTGATGTGGGAGAAAATTCAAAAACCCGAGAAGGTACTGAAGTTGCTTCAAGCCTTGGCGTTTCAAATTGGCTCTCAGGTGTCATATCATGAATTAGGTCAGATATGTGGTTTAGATTCAAAAACTGTTGAAAAGTATATTAATATACTTGAACAAGCTTATGTGATTTTTAAATTAGGTTCTTTTAGTAGAAATTTGCGGAATGAGCTGAAAAGCAGTAAGAAATTCTATTTTTATGATAATGGGGTACGCAATGCTTTGATAGCCAATTTTAATTTGGCAGAAAGCAGAAGTGATATGGGTGCATTGTGGGAAAACTTCATTATAGCTGAACGCATCAAACACATTCATTATGCCGGTAAATGGGTAAATTATTGGTTTTGGCGTACTAAAGATCAAAAAGAAATTGATTTTATTGAAGAAAGTGATGGACAAATCCGTGCGTACGAATTTAAGTGGAACAGTGGAGCTAAATACAAAAAGCCCACCCAGTTTTTGAATAGCTATCAAGATAGTAGTTTTCAATTGATTAACCCTGATAACTTTGAGGAATTTGTGATGTAAAAACATGCTGTATCACAGGGGTACGAGCAGTGCAGTAAAAGATAGGCTCCCCGCCCGTAGTGGCGGCACAAGGCATTCCGCCCTTTCAGGACAGCATAAGAAGTTTTTTTATCTTGACAGAAAAAAACGAAGTATAATTTTTAATCTTTCTTCTCGCCTCTTCCTTTTTGGCTTGACCCAAAAAGGAAGCAAAAAAGTCAAGACTGCCGCAGCTTCGCTCATAGAATTGGCGTTCGAAATGCTAAATCGTTCAAGAACAAAAAATATGATTGTACGAACAATTTTAAATAAGATTGATATATGGATTTTATCCGGATGTAATCAATCGACCAGGTGAAGAAAAAGAACTATTAAAAGAAATCACCGAAAGTTACTTGTTTAAAGATGTTTTGGCCTTTTCAGGCATACGCAAGCCGGAGGTCTTGGAAAAAATACTCCGGGTCTTGGCCTTTCAGGTAGGAAGTGAGGTCAGTTACAATGAAATAGCGCAATTAGTCGGAGTAGATAAAAACACAGTATCCGAATATATTTATTTATTAAGGCAAGCGTATGTGGTATTTCCACTGACATCTTTCAGTAGAAATCTTCGCAATGAAATCAAAACAAATATCAAAATATATTTCTACGATAATGGAATTCGTAATGCCTTGATTCAAAATTACAATCCAATCAATTTGCGAGATGATATAGGTACTTTGTGGGAAAACTTTTTAATATCAGAGCGTTTGAAAAGAAATACCTATCACAAGCATTACTCAAATACCTTTTTTTGGAGAACCACTAACCAGCAGGAAATAGACTATGTGGAAGAAAGTGGCGGTAAAATCACAGGCTACGAATTTAAATGGAGTCCAAAACGCAAAGTGAAAATTCCAAATTCCTTTGTAAAAACATATAATGCAGAAGTTATCTTAATTAATCAAGATAATTTCAGGGAATTTGTTTTGGGGTAAATGGTGTTCTTCATTTTTCTTTTTCCAACAACCACTCAAACACATTTTTATGTATAATTCCTGCTTTGCTTTGTGGAAACGATTCTGTAGAAAGCAAAAATTTGGGGTAATTATCTTTTACCGTTTCTAATGGCGTAAACTCTCGTTCTTCAGTGTCTGCAGTTGATATTTCCCACGAAACTTGGTAATATTCAACATCCCCATTACGATTTTTAACAGTGAAATCTATTTCTCCATTTCGAAGTGTGCCTGTCCAAATTTTGTAACCTCGCCGCAGAAGTTCGAGATAAACGACATTTTCCAAAATATGACCTCTGTCTGCTGTTCTTTCACGCCCTACCAACACATTCAATAAACCAAGATCTACAAGGTAATATTTTTCCATTGTCGCAAGTTGTTTTTTACCTTTAATGTCGAAACGATGAACGCAATAAAAAACAAAACTTTCAACTAAATATCCGATAAATTTCTCAACTGTATCGCGATGAACAGTTTGATTATCTTCTCTTAACGCTTTTGAAATGCTGTTTGGCGAAATAGGACTGCCGATATTTGAAGCCACAAATTTTACAACATTACCAAATGCTCGTTTGTCGTAAATTTTGTAGCGTTGTGTTATGTCTTTTTCGATAATTGTGGTGTACAATGCATCAAGGTATTCGTAAATTTTATCAAAGCCTTCTTCTCGCAATTCAACGCCTTTGGGTAAGGAAGTTTCATTTACAAAATCGTAAAATAAAGCTTCGTAATTCAAATATTTATTACTTATATTAATACCTCTGATTTCCAAATATTCGGCAAATGAAAACGGCAAAATTGAAATTTCAATATATCGGCCACTCAGCAAAGTAGCCAATTCGCTTGATAATAAATTAGCATTTGAGCCTGTAATATACACATCTACATTTTCGTTCACGTAAAGCCCATCAACTAATTTTTCAAAATCAGCAATATTTTGAATTTCATCAAGGAAAATGTAATTCGGCTTCTTTGCTTGCAGTTTCGATTTTATTTCAAAATAAAGTGTTTCCCACGTCTTATTCAAATAATTTTCGGGTAGTTCAAAATTATATAATTGCGTTTGTTCAAGCGTTACGTCCTTTTCCAATAAATGGCTCCGGAACAATTCCAACAGTGTAGATTTCCCTGATCGCCGTAAGCCTGTTACCACTTTGATAATATCTTTATCTTTATAAGATAATAGTTTTCCAAGATATTCTTTTCTTTCTATAAAGTTTTTCATACTGCAAAGATACCATAAATTAGCAAAACTTGCAAAAATTACAAGTTTTGCTAATTTGAATATCTATTCCCTCCCAATCAACCATCCTATAATTCCCCCCCCCCAAAAAAAAAGTATTGGGGAAATAGCCAAAACCGCCTGACTTCCGCACTGGGACACCCAAAATTAAAAATTGAATAAATCTTGTAATTTCCGATGTTCTTCAGTCAATAAAATGTTCTGTTGTATTAGCTCATTATTGATTGGATTTCTGATCTCAATTTGATAAATACTTTGTAGTATTTCAATAACCTTTTCAGGAGATAAATCAGATTTTTTCTCTTTAAGTTGGCGTTCCAATTCTTTATAAACCTTGTATGCAACAAAGTTTAAGCAAATATGAGCTTCTATTCTTTTTTGCTTTCTGTGATATATTGGTCTGATTTTTAAATCAGTCTTGGAGACTCTAAAGGCCTTTTCAATACGCCATAAATGACTGTAATTGTCTATAATATCACTCTTACTCATCTTGGCATTGGTTAGATATGCCTTTAATCCATCCCATCCGGCATCTTGCTCAAATTTATCCTTATCAATGGTAACTTTTAATTCACCCTCAAGCTTTAAATACTTATTGTATCCCCTGTTATTGATACTGGCTTTGGTTAGTCTGCCGGTTAGTATATGTTTTTCGAGCTTTCTCAGACCTTTTTCACGATTATATTTATCTTTCTTAGCCCGACTCTCAGAATAAGTTACAATGAGCTTTAAATTGTCTTTGCTTATTATTTGGCTCTCTCCATCTTTCAGGTTTAATGACAGAATCTTGTCTTTAATATGCTTAGATTCGTTTTTAATGCGTGCGCCTAAAATAAACTCATAGTTTTTTGCTTGAAGCTCTTCAATGTTCTTTGCAGACAAAAGGCCTGAATCCGCTACAACAATAAGTTGTTCTAAATTTGCTTTTAGGATAAACCAAGCGATATAACACTAAGTCTTTGAAAAGTTTATCTTCAATTGTATCAAACCCAATATCATTGAAAATTTTACCTAAAACTAAGTTTATTCCAACGAGTTTATGGGAGGTAATATTGGTTAAAATATTTTGGATTGACGCTGTGCTGCCATCAAAATCAAATTCTAATAAGCCCGATGATTGCTTGAGGTAATCTTTGGCCTTTTCAAGTAAAATATTGATCTCTGCTTCTTTATTACTACTACCAATGGTTTTACGTACTACGTATTTACCAGAGCTCTTATCTATTATCTGAATACTAATAACTCCACTTTTATTTTTCTTTTGGCGTATAAACATACGCAAAAGTAATAATTTTAATGCTGGGACACCCAAATACAGAAAATAAATAAATATAACTACCTAATTATAAGAGTGTTAATGGTAAAAAATTTAAGGATTTGAAAAATGTGCGGAAGTCAGGAAATAAGCGAATGCAAATAGTTTGCAGTATCTTTTAAGTTATTTCTACGTAAACTATCTAATACTTGATATTCATCCAAATCAGGTTTTCTCTTGTGTATTACCATTTCTTTAAATGCTTCTATAGCTGTATCATGATTTAAATCTATAATATCCGTGAGGAAATCATCTGCTGTTTTTGCTTTCAATCCATAATTACACAAAATTTTATCCGGAAAATGTTTAATATTATTAGTTACAATCAAATGTGCATCTGTTTTTATTGCTGCAGCTAAAACATGACGATCTTTTTCATCAGGTAATGCCAAAGTATCAATGAGAGATTCGTAATTATTTACCAAGGCATCCGGAAATGCCTGATTGGCCCTGTTAACACGCTTTATAGCTTCATCTTCTGCAACCCCTTTACGAATCATCACCCCATACCATTCATCAAAAATGTGTTTACTCCATTTTGGAGTATAAAGATCATGATGTGCAAACCAAAACAGTAAATCTCGAATAATTACAGGATAGATAACATTAGTATCCAATACTACTGTAAATTGAACACTATGAATCATACAAACCCTCCTCTTCATCCACAGCCATCATTTCAATTAAATGCTGCTTTTGTACGGCTTTCATCTTGGCTTTATATTGCATGACATCTTCAAACATAATTCGTCTGTGCTTTCCTACTTTCGTAAATGGAATTTTACCTTCTTCCAAAAGGTTTACTAAAAATGGGCGGGAGCAGCCTAATATTTCTGCGGCTTTTTGAGTGGTGAGCTCTGTTGCAAGTGGTACAATAGATACTATTTTCCCCTCACTCATATTTTTTAGAATATCTTCTAATAACCTCAATACACTTAGAGGAAGCTCTAATTTATCATTGGAACCGATAATCTCTATATCAACCTCCTCACTCTGCAATTGTGAAATAGCTTGGCGTAGCGTGCTGTAAGATGACTGAGCCATCTTCCGTTCCTGCATGGATGGACGTGTGTAATCTAATGTTGCTCTCATGTTCTTTGTTTGTGTTTTGTAGTTTATTATAACAGCACAAAGATAATCGAAATAATCGAAACAATCAAAATAATCGAAAATTGTATCAGCGTAATTTGTGTGATATGTAAGAGATTACACTCTCACTACCTCCTCCCCCTCCCAATCAACCATCCCCTCAACGGTGGCTATGTCGATGAAATTAAAATCGGTGAGCCAGCGGTGGAGTTTGGGAGTGGCGGATTTGAGGCCGACGTAGGATTTGAATTTGCTATTGACTTGGTCCCGACTTAGTCCCGACTTAGTCCCGACTTGTTCGGTGACTTGTTCGGTGACTTGTTCGGTGACTTGTTTAATTTAATTTATTCCTTTAATAAATTCGCTGAATTTCAGTATCTTATCTTTGTTTTCTTTATTAAACAATAGATGTTCAAAATCTTTGGATTTATGTGACAAATCTATCTTTTCTACCGTTTCCATCAGTTTTACTTTTAGTTCCATTAGATT
>CAYPYZ010000024.1:0-16339 GCA_964414805.1 uncultured Paludibacter sp. | reverse complement strand
GCATATTAATTTCTTCTAAAGCGGATATGTTGGTTTATGGCATGGGCGAAAAACCCTTATTGGCGCTGTTGGAAGCTATGCAGAATGGTAGGAGTTTTTACGATTTGCACGATATTCCCCAGACGGCTTATTTGACAGATCAAGTTGATGCGTACGCAGATTGGAAGACTAAGTATTTAGTAGATCATGCTACTTGCTTAAAAGATAAAAAAGCCTATGCTTCTAATTTTAAACACATAGAAACTGAGTCGAATCGCTACCATGCAGATAGATTGGTGCAAGCTGTTGATAAGCAGTATGTGGTGGTCAATCCGCCTTACCAACCACTTACGCAAGGGGAGTTGGATGCAGCCATGGATTTACCTTTTACACGCTTGCCACATCCTAAGTATAAGAACAAAACCATACCGGCTTTTGAGATGATTAAGTTTTCTGTGAATTTGCATAGGGGCTGTTTTGGGGGTTGTGCTTTTTGTACGATTTCAGCACATCAAGGGAAATTCATTGTTTCCCGTTCCAAAGAATCTGTTTTAAAAGAGGTAGGGCAAATCGTAAAAATGCCGGATTTCAAGGGGTATATCAGCGACTTAGGTGGACCCTCTGCCAATATGTACGAAATGCAAGGGATGGATATGGAGATTTGTAAAGCATGCAAACGACCTTCTTGCATTCATCCTAATGTTTGTTTTAATTTGAATACCGACCATAGGCCTTTGTTAGAGCTGTATCAAGCTGTGGATAAGGTGAAGGGAGTGAAGAAGTCTTTTATTGGTAGCGGTGTACGTTATGACTTGTTTTTGACCGATGCAAAAGATAAAAAAGTGAATGCAAGTCATGAACTTTATGCCAAAGAATTGATTACTAAGCATGTTTCCGGAAGGTTGAAAGTGGCACCTGAACATACTTCTGCTAAGGTGTTGAAGTTGATGCGCAAACCGGATTTTAAGTTTTTTCATCAGTTTAAGAGGCTGTTTGATAGGATTAATAAAGAGCAAAACCTGAATCAGCAATTGATTCCTTATTTTATTTCCAGTCATCCGGCATGCGAACCGATTGACATGGCTGAATTGGCTCTTGAAACGCGTCAGCTTAATTTTAAGTTGGAACAGGTGCAAGATTTTACGCCTACGCCCATGACTTTGGCCACGGAGATTTATTATTCAGGATATCATCCTTATACCTTGGAAAAGGTTTATACCGCCAAGACCAAAGGAGAAAAATTGGATCAACGCAAGTTCTTTTTCTGGTACAAACGAGAGTATAAAAAGGATATACATAGCTTATTGAGACAAGCAAAACGTCCGGATTTAATACGTGAATTTTAGTTGTTTTATTTAGAAATTACATCAATGAAAAAAATACGTGCAGCCATTATCGGATATGGCAATATAGGTAAAAATGTATTGAAAGCTTTGCAGGAAGCACCAGATTTTGAAGTAGTTGGTGTGGTAAGGCGCAGTAGTTCACTGACTCATCAAGCTCAAGAATTGAAAGATATTTTGGTGGTTGAAAGCATCACGCAATTGGAGCAGGTAGATGTAGCCATTTTATCTTTGCCAAGTCGCAGTATTCAAGCGCAAGCTGAAGAGATATTGGCCTTGGGTATCAACACGGTAGATAGTTATGATATCCATGCTTCCATATGGGATTTACGCAAAGCATTGGAGCCTATTGCCCAACAACATCAAGCTGTAGCCATAGTTTCAGCCGGTTGGGATCCGGGTAGTGATTCTGTTGTAAGGGCTTTATTTGAAGCTCTTTTCCCACAAGGAAAAACCTATACCAATTTTGGTCCCGGAATGAGTATGGGGCATACGGTTGCGGTAAAGGCTATCCCCGGTGTGAAAAAGGCCTTATCCATCACCCTTCCGGCAGGCAAAGGCAAGCATCATAGGGATGTTTATATTGAAATTGAAGCGGGTTATGATTTTGAGGAGGTGGTGCAAAAGGTAAAAACAGATGCGTATTTCGTCAATGATGAAACGCAAGTGACTTTGGTTGAGGATGTTGATGCTTTGGTAAATACCAATCATGGTGTGCATATTATCCGACAAGAAGCCGATGCTCATATAGAGGATTATGGTTTAGAATTTTCCATGCGCATCAATAATCCGGTATTGACAGCCCAAGTGATGGTAGCTTGTGCACGAGCCACCATGCAAGCTGATCCGGGCGCTTATACCATGATAGAAATTCCACTGATTGATATGTTGCCGGGAGACAAAGAAAGTCTGATTAGGCGATTGGTGTAGTTTGATTCTATCTTGATTTTAGCTTGCTTCTGAGAACTATATAATCAGGTTTACAACTGCCAATTATTTTCCCGTACGGCTTTAGCAAGATAGGCTCTTGAGGCAGTCCATATGACTATTCCACTCAATATGGACGCATATGCCAAACCCATTAAACCCCAATAATAGATGGCTATGGGATAAGTGATAAGGTTGATTATCAACGCGAAACTTGCGCTATAAGCATTGTAATGAATTTTTCCTAAACCAAACATCGCAGCGCTTTGCAATTGAGTGCCACTGCGAATGCTCCAGCCTATTGCCAAAGGTAGTAAGTAAGGAATGGATTGATGGTATTTCATCTTGAAAATCCAGTCTATTAGATGGGGAATAACAAGTATGAAAATAACGAAAGACAGTGCTATAACGATAAATAACAGACGATTATAGCTTTTAAATAAACGCTTAAACTCCTCTTTGGTAGATTGAAAACCGGAAAAATAAGGAATGGTAATTTGTTGAACTGTTATTGGAAATAATTTTAAAATGGTAATCAGCGTAAGCGCAAAACTATAATAGCCAATCGCCTGCATATCTTTGATTAAAAAGCCGATTAGGATAATATCAACATAGGCGGATATTTCAGCAATGAGATTAGCAAAAATAGCTGATTTTGAATATTTCCAATGGGCAGTCAAAGTGTTTGTAGCAAAGGATAATCGAAATGGATGTTTACGTTTTGCCGTAAGAAAAGCCACAAAAACCATAATGATAATACCTAAGTTAAAGGCAATGTAATATCCTTGTATGCCTAAAAAATAGCTTAAAATAACGATGCCAATAATGGATACAACCTTGTTGAGAATGGTATGATTAGAGAGTGTTTTGATAGCTTTTTTTGCTTGAAAATAGGACATCAAAACAGCAAAAAGCGAATTACTTATCAGTGGAAATAATCCAAGGGGAATCAATGCGATGATTAATTGGTCGGCTGAAAATACTTTGAAATAATTCAATAGGATTATTATCAAGTACATAGCTGAGGAACTGATGATAGTGAATAAGAATCCATCAGCAAAGTATTTGGAGCTTTGTTTTTCAGAGCTTGTTTCCGAGCATAGTTTTAGGGTAGAAGAATTAAACCCCATCCCGGCTATGATAGAGAAAATTGCCAAATAAGTTTGTATGATTTTAATTCTTCCTACATCATCCGGCGAAAGAATTCCGGCTACAAATAATTGGGAAGCGAAAGCAAAGATCTGTATTAAAACATTGGCAGACAGCAAATGAAAAAAGCCTTTATCTAAAAAGTTTTTAAGTAAGGATTTGATATGTTTAAACTGTGCTGTCATTTATTCAAAATGTAGTCTGTAAGCCGCTATTAGCGTGATTGCCTGCGTTTTTTCTACTATATTTCCTTGCTGATATAAGCTGTTTACATCCTCCATCAATGTTTTATTAAAAGATAGTACTTCCAAGTTTTTATGGAAATAATCATCTAAAAACTGTTTGACTTCCGGCGTATTATCATACCAAATTTGTTCGGGTGTCATGGTGTTTTTCCAATGTGTATGTATAGGTAAACGCTTGATTATAGCCCGCTTGCCTCTGTACCAAATTTGTATTAATCTGTTGTTGGTTGGTTTTCCGCCTATGGTTTCCCAAATATATTTTGCGTAAACCGGTCGTTTTACCTTGATCCAATCCACATAAATTTTTTGTCTATATGCTAATGCCGAAGGGATGGATAGTGCATAAGATAAAAATTGCGGATCTAAAAAGGGTGACGTGCTTTCACTCAGTAAGTTATAGCATAAGAACCCATTATTTGCTCCGGTGTACGCACGATTGTAAAATTTATAGCTTACTTCATCCTTATATGCTGCTATAAGTTTTTCAAATATGGGTTTGGCCTTGTGTATCAATTTAGTAGAAAACACACCATCCGTAATTTTTGCTTGTTTAGGTCGCGATGCACTTAAAAAACTACCCAATACAGCATCGCCTATCATACCCGTATGCAGCATGCCTATATTGGGAACATCCAAGGATTTCAAGGCTTCGTAAGCATGACTAACGTTGGAGTAAAGGTTAAGACCGTCGTTGACGGCTACTACATCTTCAAAATCCATTAGTCCGTAAGGACTTAATGCAAATTGTCTCAAGTCAAATCCATAATCTTCAGCGATTTGTTTGGGCACCGTTTCTTCTACAAATCCCTTTTCAGAAAAATTGAACATCACTTGGTTTGTGTAGCCTAAATCATTGGCTACCAAGGCTACCATCCTTGAATCTAAGCCTGCACTCAGGGTTGTGACCGGCGTGTAACCTCTGCTCCTTTCAAATTCAAATTCCTCATGTATGGCTTCTGCAAATAATTCGTCTATGGTGTTGATTATGACTATTTTTGAATCTGAGTTTTCAACAATATCATGTAAATGATAATAGAAATTTAGTTGCAGAACACCATCCTTATAAGAGGCATATTCACCTGCACGTATTTGCTTAACTTCTTGGATTAGGGTATAATCATCAAGCATAAAACCTGCTGTCAGCAGGAGATAGGAGGCTTCTATATCTAAATTTTTTGGAATTTTCAGATAGGATAAGCTTTTACTAAGGGTATATAAATCACTGGCATAGATGATATAGTCTTGGTTACTAAAATAAAATAACCTTTTGGTAGCTGCGTGATTATTAAATGCAATAAACCCCTTAGTCTTTTTATGAAAGAAAAGTCCTATAAAATTGCCCGTAAAGTCTTTGAAGAAATCCTTATTTTTACGGGATAATTTACTGATTAAACTTGCAATATCTTTAGCTTGATAGTTATTTAAGAGTTTGTCTATATTAGTAATTAGACCATCGGTAACGAAAATAAACTCTTCATTTTCTATCCAATATTTATCCTTCATAAAAAGTTCAGAAGTAAACTGTTCTATTTGTAGATTTGCGTACTTTAGTTTACGTTTTGCATGCTTGGGTTGGAAGTCAAAGGGAGTTTTCCATTGGAAGGAAATATCTTGTAAATCATTGTTTTGTAGCGATAAAACTGCTATGAACCCGTGCATATTGCTTCTATTCTAAATGAATTATTTTTGTATCGCCTCTTGGTAGATTTTTACGATTTGCATACCCACAGGTTCACTACCAAAGAGGGATTGTGCTTTTGCTTGTATGGCTTTGCTATCATAATTTTGATAATGATCTAACATAAAGTTAACGGCTTTCTCAAAAGAAACTTCATCACCAACATCTACTAACAGACCACTTTTTTCATCAATAAAATCATCGGCAATGCCAACTTTAGTGGATACCATGGGTTTACCGCTTGCTAAGCTTTCGGCTATCACTACTCCAAAGGTTTCATAGTTTGAAAAGATAATGGAAAAGTCGCAAGCTTGGAACTGCTTGGCTACTTCTTGCGGACTTAATTCGCCTTTAAAATGTAATAATCCTTCCTCAAAATTTAAACTTTCATAATAGCTAACAGTGTTTTCATAATCCACACCATTACCCACTATGGTTAATTCAAAGTCATCCCTATACTTGCTAATGGCTTTGAAAGCGTTCAACAAACCAAATACATTTTTTGCTTTCTCTAAAAAACAAGAGACCAATAAAACCTGTTTTTTACCTTTTGCATGGTTAGTAGATTGAGGCTCTACAAAGAAATAATCATCCACAACATTATTAACTACCTGATAATTATCATGATGTATTTTCTTTGCTATCATAGCATTTTTCAATTGCTCTGATACAGGCATGATAGCAGACGCATTGCGACTTACGATTTGCGTAAGGAATTTACGAAATGCACCCTTATAAGAATTGTTTAAAGCCAAATATCTTGTCCAATGTTCAGTAATAACATAAGGTATATTCTGTGTGAATTTTAGCCAGCGGGCTAATAATCCGGTTCTGGTGAGCACATTGACATGTATGATATCCGGTTTGCCGTTATCTTTCTTAACTTCCTTATAACCAATGAAATTGGCACGTATGTAATTCATTGCTTTGGTGAATTGACCACACAATCCTTTTTTGTAAGTGGGATAATATACCACAATCTCGTTCAAATGAGGATTTAAACCTTGTTTTTCAATCTCAAATGTGCGAATATTAGGGTCAGGAAAGAGATATAAAACGGTTACATCGGCATAAAGAGCAACTGCTTCTGCGTGTTTTCTGACAAATAATCCACGCATAGCATCATACCGATTTGGGTACCACGCTGTTAAAAATAGAGATTTAATCCTTTTATCTTTTTTCATAATTTATATCCTCCCTATTAAGAACGATGGTCTAAGCCTCTTTATTACATAAAAAGCTTGGTTTTGTGCTCCAAATCCTTGGAAAAATCGAGCTATGCCGGGAACGGAAGAACCCTCAAAATCAAATAGCATGGCTTTTCCGGATGCTTGCGCTATGAGATGATCCACTATAGCAAACATGGCTGCATGGGCTTTCCCCTCCTCATTTGAAATAGGAAATAGATAGTACATACGATCTTTAAAAACTGCATAGCATAAGGCTGCAACTACATCTCCTTTTAAATTAACAGCAGCTTTTATCTTAAAAATCCCTTTTGAAACTCCTTCTTTTATTAAGAGTTCTAAAGGTCTGAAATCCACCGTTTTGTACCTTTTGCATACAGAATTATGGAAAGCAAAAAAATCATCGGTAACAATACTTTCTTTTATGCTAATACCTTGATTTTTAGCCTTTTTTATATTCCTGATGGTATTTGTACTATATCCTTTTCGTAAAACTTCATAGGAGCTTTGCAGCGGAAGAACATAATTAGTACGATGTATCGCTTTGGGATGGAAGTTATCGTGATTTAGACCTAATTGATAACTTGTATAAGGTATTTTCTTAATAAATTGATGCAGGATATTTGTTTCAACTTTAACTTGACCAAAAACTCCTAACTGCTGTGTATAAGAATGTTGTACTACATATGGCAATCCAAATTTTCGTTTTACCGGAATGGGCATAGTAAATTGATAATCAGCACTAACCAAAGCATCCCATTGCGGTGAAAGTAGATCCAAAAACCAAGAAAGGCCATAGACCGTACCATTGTATGCGCTCAGAATTAAGTTATCCCAATGGGTTTTATCTATTTTGGCATGGGGTAGATGAATTATCTTCATATTGTGTATGGATGCTATTAAATCCGTTCTGACAAAAGTAAATAATAATATTAGATTAATATAATTTTCATATTTAATTTTCTAGTCCAAAAAAAATATAGTATTTTTGGTCTCTATTCATTTCAGAGCAATTTATATGTCAAAAGAAGTAGCAAATAATAGTGGATTGGCCTATAACTCGCTTACGGCAGGGAGTGTTATCATTGGCAACCTCACCTCCGAGAATGATTGTCGGATAGATGGGGAAGTGCAAGGTGATATTCAATGCAAGGGTAAGTTGGTGGTTGGTAAAACCGGTAAACTTAAAGGGACTATCCTATGTGAAAATGCCGAAGTATCTGGTGATATTTTAGGTAATATTGTTGTTTCCGACACTTTAACCCTTAGAGCAAATTCAGTGTTTACAGGTGATATTAAAACGCAGATTTTGATTATTGAACCCAATGCCGTTTTAAATGGTACTTGCTCAATGAAAAATGATAAAGAATAGGCTGAAAACTCAAATGCTTTTCTTTATTTTGAAAAATAAAAATACATGTATTATCAGGCTTTATTAGTATCAGAAATAGATGGTCAATATTTTCCATCGGTTCAAGAACTTGATACATCTAACCTTCCTTCAAACGAAATTTTAGTTCAAGTCAAGTATTCTTCATTAAATTATAAAGATGCTTTGTCAGTGATTGGTAATAAAGGAGTTACCAAAAAATATCCACATACGCCCGGCATAGATGCAGCGGGTGTCATTGTGGAATCTGCTTCACCCGAGTTTAAAAAAGGGGATGAAGTCATCGTCACCGGTTATGACTTAGGTATGAATACGCCCGGAGGTTTTGGGCAATATATACGTGTGCCTGCTGAATGGGTAATCCCATTGCCGGAAGGTTTAAGCTTGAAGGAATCCATGATTATTGGAACCGCAGGTTTTACAGCGGGTATTTCGCTTATTCGTTTGATGGAATTGGTTCAACCAGAAGATGGAGATATCATAGTTTCGGGTGCTACCGGTGGAGTTGGCTCTATGGCATTGGCTATGTTGGCAAAAAAAGGCTATCAAACAATAGCTGTTTCCGGGAAAAAAGAAGCCCATGATTTCTTGAAAAAATGGGGTGCCGACCAAATTATTGATAGAAATGAATTTATGTCAGCCGAAGATAAAGCACTCTTTCCGGGAACTTATGCGGGAGCGATAGATACGGTAGGGGGTGATTTTTTAGCAAGAATCATCAAGTCATTAAAACCCAATGGCGCCGTAACTACTTGTGGAAGTGTAGCTTCTACAAAATTAGAATTAAACGTGTTTCCGTTTATTTTAAGAGCTGTAAGTTTGATAGGTATTTCTGCACAAAACTACCCAACTGCATTGCGTAAGGAATTATGGAAAAGATTGGCTACTGATTTAAAACCAGATAAGCTGTTGGATATGTATCAAGAAATTGGTTTACAGGATTTACCGGATGCTGTACAGTCAATTTTACAAGGAAAAATTAGTGGTAGAACGCTGATTAAATTATAAATTTTTAAACTCAACTCTCTTAGTATCACAGATATGTCTGGAATAGCAATGGTAAGGTTATTAAAACCTTTGGAGTATTATCAAGAAAAATATGGCACTTGGCAATATGGTTTGCACAAGGTTTATTTGCTTTTAGAAAAACAACATAACCGTGGACAAGAGGGGGGTGGCGTTGCCGGAATTAAGTTGGATATGCCTTCGGGAGAAGAATATGTTTGGAGGCAACGGGTAGAAGGTGCGAATGCTATTCAGAAGATTTTTGCTGATATTCATGAACAAATAGAAGCGACTCCGACCGAAGTAGTCAATGATGTACAACAATCAAAAATGAGGTTTCCCTTTGCTGCTGAGATGTATATGGGACATTTGCGTTATAGTAAATCTTCACAGCAACCCGGTGTGATGTCTTTGCATCCCTTGCTGAGAAGACATAATTGGAAAAATAGAACCTTGATGTTGGCAGGTAATTTTAATCTGACCAATGTCGATCAGCTCTTTGATTTACTGACATTAAAAGGGCAACATCCAAGAGATAGAAGCGATACTTTTTTGATGTTAGAACAGCTTGGTTTCCGTTTGGATATGGAGGTTCAAAGGGCATATGACTATGTGAAGCAGCGCTATAGCAATGATTTGATGATTACCCAGAAAATTGAGGAGCAATTGGACATTGGATCCGTTATCCGCAAAAGTGAGTATATGTGGGATGGCGGTTATGTGATTGCCGGTATGTTGGGGCATGGTGATGCTTTTGCTTTCAGGGATGCTAAAGGTATTCGCCCTTGCTATTATTATGTCAATGATGAAATTGCGGTGGTGGCTTCCGAACGACCAGGTATTCAGACTTCCTTGAATGTAAAGGAAAATGAGGTGCATGAACTTATACCCGGACAAGCCATTATCATTAAGAAAGATGGAAGTATTAAGTTTGAAACCATCAGGGAACCAGATCCTAATCCACAGCAATGCTCTTTTGAGCGTATCTATTTTTCAAGGGGAAACGATATAGATATTTATAAGGAAAGGAAAAAATTAGGAGAAACTTTAACGGATTCTATCTTAAAATCTATAGATAATGATTTAGAAAATTCTATATTTTCTTTTATTCCTAATACGGCTGAAGTGGCATTTCAAGGAATGATAGATGGCATCAAGTTAAAAACAGGGCAAACACCTCATACGGAAAAAGTACTGATAAAAGACATTAAATTACGGACTTTTATTTCTCAACATAAGACCAGAAACGATTTGGCTACGCACGTTTACGACATTACTTATGGCTCTATTCGCCGTGGTAAATTGGATAATTTAATTGCTATTGATGATTCAATTGTTAGAGGAACTACATTGAAGCAGAGTCTATTAAAGATAATGCATAGATTAGAGCCTAAGAAAATCATCATAGTTTCTTCCTCACCACAAATTCGTTATCCTGATTTTTATGGTGTGGATATGTCCAATATGGAGGAGTTTTGTGCTTTTAGGGCTGTTATTAGTTTACTTAAAAAGACTAATCAACAGGCAGTTATAGATGAGGTTTATAGAAAATCGAAAGCTCAAGCACATTTACCTAAGGAGGACATGGTGAATTATGTGAAAGAGCTATACAAACCATTTACAGCCGAGGAATTATCGGCAGAAATAGCCATAATTTTGACACCGCCAGAGGTGGATAGTCCTGTGGAAATTGTGTATCAAACCATAGAAGGATTGCATGAGGCTTGTCCTAACTATAAGGGTGACTGGTACTTTACAGGAAATTATCCTACGCCCGGCGGCAATCATTTGGTGAATAAATCCTTTATAAGATATTACGAAAGTAATGAACTTGTATCATAAACAATAAAAATATACACCTTCAAATTTTAAAAAATGCTTACAGAAATTTTATCAATCTCCGGTAAACCAGGTCTTTACAAAAGAGTTTCACATGGTAAGAATATGATTATAGTTGAATCTTTGGTTGATGGCAAAAGATCGCCATCCTTTATCAGGGATAAGGTTGTTTCTTTGCAAGATATACGTGTATTTACCAATACGGATGAAATTCTTTTGGGAGAAGTATTTGAAAATATCAAGCAAAAAGAAAGTGGAAATGCTTGTCCAATGGATGCAAAGGCCGATAATTCAGCGCTCAGAGCTTATATGAAGGAAGTCTTGCCGGATTACGACGAGGATAGGGTATATCCAAGCGATATGAGAAAGATTTTTTCTTGGTATAATATCCTGATTCAAAGTGGTATTACTGAGTTTTTGGAAACTGAAGAAGCCGAAGAAACAGCAGCAGAGGAAGTTGCAGCCGAAGATAAAAAATCCGAGGAAAAAGCCGTTTAAAATGAAAATCAAAGATGTCATAGCCCATATTGAATCCTTTGCACCGCTTGCTTTGCAGGAATCCTATGATAATGCCGGATTGATTGTAGGTGATGCTAACCAAGAAGCTAAGGGTGCTTTGTTGTGTATAGATGTGACTGAGGCCGTTATCGCAGAAGCTATGGCTTTGAATGCCAACTTAATCATTGCGCATCATCCTTTGATTTTTTCTGGTTTAAAACAAATTACCGGTAGGGATATGGTGCAGCGCTGTGTGATTCAAGCTATCAAAAATGATATAGCAATTTATGCCGCTCATACCAATATTGATAATGTAATAGCCGGTGTAAATGGTAAAATTGCCGATAAAATCGGTCTGATTAATAGGCAAATTTTACAAACCAATAAAAATAGCTTGATTAAATTGGTCACTTTTGTTCCCAAATTACATGAACAGCGTGTAAGGGAAGCTATTTTTGCAATAGGTGGAGGCGTGATAGGAAATTATGATTCATGCAGTTTTAATGCAGTAGGTTACGGTAGTTTTAAACCTTCAGATGCAGCTAAACCCTATGTAGGTGAATTGAATAAGGTGCATTATGAAGAAGAAACCAAGGTAGAAATTATACTGCCGGCTTATCTTCAACATCAGGCTGTGAGTGCATTGCGGAAGGCGCATCCCTATGAAGAACCGGCTTTTGATATGATTCCATTATTAAATGAGCATCCCTTGCAAGGTGCCGGTATAGTAGGAGAATTAGAAACTCCTGAAGAGGAAACTGCTTTCTTGCAAAGGATAAAAACAATCTTTGGTGGAAATCCTATTAAACATACAGCATTGCGAAAGCAAGCCATTAAAAAAGTAGCGATTTGTGGTGGTGCAGGTAGCTTTTTATTAAAGCAGGCCATGCAGGTTGGTGCTGATATTTTTATATCCGGTGATTTTAAATATCATGAGTTTTTTCAAGCAGAACAAAATATTATCATTGCAGATGTAGGGCATTATGAATCTGAACAATTTACAAAAGAATTGTTTTATGAAATAATTTCGAAAAAAATTCCTACCTTTGCACTCCATATTTCAAAAATTAATACTAACCCAATTTTATATTCCTAATATATATGGCAGCAGGTGACCCAAAAATTGAAAAAGATTTTACAGTTGAAGATAAGCTTTTTGCATTGTATAATCTTCAGAAAGTTTTATCCAAGATTGATGAAATCAAGACTTTAAGGGGAGAATTACCTCTTGAGGTGCAAGACTTGGAAGATGAAATTGTAGGCTTGACCACGCGTATCGATCATTTTAATAAAGAGATTGAGGAGTATGCGGCTATCATGACTTCCAAAAAAATATCTATTCAAGAGGCTGAAATGAAGATTGATAGGTATAAAGAGCAGCAAGCGAATGTAAGAAATAATCGCGAACATGAAAATTTAGAGAAGGAGATTGAATATCAAACTTTAGAAATTGAATTATGCGAGAAACACATACGTGAAGCTAAGGCTGGTAAAGAAGCTAAGACTGAGGAGCACAAAGAAGCAGCAGAGCTTTTAAATGAAAGAAAAAAGGATTTAGAACAGAAAAAAGGCGAATTGGATGAGATAGTTACCGAAACTAAGCAAGAGGAAGAGAAGTTGAGGGAACGTGCCAAAGAGATTGAGTTACAAATCAATGAATCTTTGCTTTATTCTTTCAAACGCATACGCAAAAATGCTCGTAATGGTTTAGCCGTAGTGAATATTAATCGTGATGCTTGCGGTGGATGCTTCAATAAAATCCCTGCACAAAAGCAATTGGATATTCGTTCAAGAAAGAAAATTATTGTTTGTGAGTATTGCGGACGTATCTTAGTCGACTCACAAATGGCTGAGGATGATGCCAAAGCTAATAAAGAGAAATAATTAACGCATCATTAAGCGTCAATAAAAAGGGGAGTATTGCATGCAATACTCCCCTTTTTAATATGATTAGTTTGAATTGCTTACTTCTTTTTGTTGAATCTACTATTCAAAGCATCAGTCACTTCTTGCGTGATATTATAACGATCATGAGCAATCAATAAATTATCATTGGCAGTATTGCTAAGAATCAATTCAAAGTTTTTCTCTTTATTATAAGATATCAAATAAGTATTGATAGAATCGCGCAATTGTTCTGCAATTTTTTGCTGCATCTCCATCACTTCTTGCGAAAGTTTATTGTTAAGTTCCTGTAAATCACGTTCTTTTTTCATCAAACGGGTTTGTTCGCTTTCGGCGCGCTCGCGACTTAAGAATGCATTATTTTCAAGCTTACGTTGAAACTCAGCCATTTCTTCTTGTAGCTGGCGTGCTTTCACATTTAAGTTTAAACGAGAATCCTCCTGCTTTTTCATCAAAGCCTCATTGGATTCAATTGCCAATTGATAATTCAACAATAATGAGTCAACATCTACATATGCAATAGGCAATCGCAAGTTTTGAGTAGAGTCTCTGCCAAAAACATTCTCATCTACACAATGAATAGTGTTGTGTCTTAGTACCAAAGCATAAAGCACAATCAATGCAACAGCAAGTACTACATTAAAAATAAGTAAAGGATTCTTCATATGATTAATTAAAAATTTTGTAACATATCATCCACCATAGTAATGGCAGCGGGCTTTGCCGGTTTTCTACGAGCGTCACGATCTTGCGATGTAGCGCAGCTAATTCCTCTATCTTTCATAGCTTTGCTTCCACCAATATGGATATTAGGGAAACTGCCGCTTTTAGTAAAAAAGACACGCACTCCCAAAAGTAGAATACCTGCGAGAAGTAAAATTGCAGAGATTATAAAAGCTTGAATCATCATAAACGAAATTGAAAACAAAGATAATTTGATTTCAAACATAAAGCATTAAACTGCACTGCTATTTTGAAATAATGAATGATTTGCTACAAATTTTAACAGTCTATTCTTCCCAATCAACGGTTGGAGGGCACATACAGAACAAATTTCTATCGCCATAAGCATTGTCAACCCTGGCTACATTAATCCAGAATTTATTATCGCTCAACCAAGGTGCTGGATATGCCGCTTGCTGTCTCGTATAAGGGAAATCCCAATTATCTGCAACCACCACATATTCCGGATGTGGGGCATTGGTCAATACATTATTGGTTTTGTCAGCCATACCATTTTCAATCTCCTGAATTTCTTGATGGATTTGCAGCATTGCCTCGCTAAATCTATTCAATTCTGCTAAAGATTCACTCTCCGTAGGCTCTATCATTAAGGTTCCTACTACAGGAAAAGATAAGGTTGGCGCATGGAAACCATAGTCAATCAGCCTTTTGGCAATATCGGTCTCTGTAACCCCGGAAATAGCCTTGAAGGGCTTGCAATCTATAATCAACTCATGCCCTACACGACCATTGTCGCCTTTATAAAGCACATCATAATGATCTCCAAGTTTGACAGCCAAGTAGTTAGCATTTAAAATGGCTGTTTGTGTAGCTAATTTCAAACCTGCTATACCCAACATGCGGATATACCCGTAAGTAATTGAAAGTACGCCCGCACTGCCATAAGGGGCTGCTGCAACCACATTATCTTTAAAGTTAGTGCTAGGAAGAAAAGCTGCAAGATGCTCTGCAACGCATATGGGGCCTACACCCGGACCGCCACCACCATGCGGAATGGCAAAGGTTTTATGCAAATTCAAATGACAAACATCAGCACCAATAACGCCCGGATTGGTAAATCCTACCTGAGCATTCATATTGGCTCCATCCATATAAACTTGTCCACCATACTGATGAATAACAGCACACATTTCCTTGACATCAGCCTCAAAAATTCCATGAGTAGAGGGGTAAGTGATCATACACCCTAATAGAACTTCCTTGTATTGCTCGGCTTTGGCTTTCCAATCTGCCAAATCCACATTACCATTTTCATCGGATTTTACAACCACTATGTCCAAGCCGGCTTGATGCGCACTGGCAGGGTTGGTACCATGTGCCGAAGCGGGTATCAATACGGTTTTGCGATGCTCTTGACCTATAGATTTTAAATAAGAACGTATGGTTATTAAGCCTGTAAACTCGCCATTAGCACCGGAATTAGGCTGTAAACTTGTGGCAGCCAAACCCGTAATATTAGCTAAATAGATTTCTAATTCCTTGATAAGTTGGTTGTAACCTTCCGTCTGATTGTCGGGAGCCAAAGGATGTATGCCATTAAACTCAGGCATGCTGAGTGCTAACATTTCCGATGCTGCATTGAGTTTCATAGTACAAGAACCCAAAGAAATCATGGAGTGTGTCAGGGAAATATCCCTTCTTTCTAATTTCTTGATATAGCGCATCATCTCTGTCTCAGAGCGATATATATTGAATATCTCTTGTGTTAAATAGTCAGATTGCCTTTCAAATTTTTCATGAAAAGCTAAGCTTAGGTTTATTTCTTCTTCACTTGCATAAACAGGCGCATTACCAGCTGCTTTCGCAAAAATTTCAATAAGCAGATTTACATCCTCTATATCTGTGGTTTCATCTATACTCAAACCAATATCTCCATTAGAGAAATACCTGAAATTCACTTCGGCAGCTAAAGCGATTTTCTTAAACTCTTCTTGTGAAACACCTTCCGGTAAGGCAATTCTCAACGTGTCAAAAAACTGATTATTAGTCTGTGTATAACCATAAACCATCAATAATTCATTGATATAATTGGTGATGCTATGGATGCGCAAAGCGATTTTGCGTATGCCTTTAGGACCATGATATACGGTGTACATGCCTGCCATAGTAGCTAATAAAGCTTGAGCAGTACATATATTGGAAGTTGCTTTTTCGCGTTTGATATGTTGTTCGCGTGTTTGCAATGCCATGCGTAAAGCGGGGCGGCCATTGACATCCTTGCTGATACCTATAATTCTTCCGGGCATTTCTCTTTTGTATACTTCTTTGGAAGCAAAGTATCCGGCTGAAGGTCCACCATAATTCATAGGAATACCCCAGCGTTGCGTGGAACCGAAAACTATGTCTGCGCCCCATTCTCCGGGAGGAGTCAATAAAGCCAAACTTAAAATATCCGCTGCAACAGCCACTTTAATATTGTATTGATTCACTGCTTGTACAAAATCCACGTA
>CAYPYZ010000023.1:0-16482 GCA_964414805.1 uncultured Paludibacter sp. | reverse complement strand
TAAATGAATGTCTATAATTTCTTCAAAGATTTAATGTCTTCTTTAGTAGCCGGCGTTAAGCTGATAGCCATTCCACCGCCCGAAGCCACATATTGTGAAAGCTTAGATTTTCCATTCACTATCACTTTTCTAATTTGATAAGATTGCGGGTTGTTTCTATAATGTGCATCCTTTCCATCCGCATAAATAGTGGCTACATAGTTTTTATTCTTTTCCAAAAAATCAAATTTCAACTGTAGATTTCTGGCTTGCTCGCCATTGGTACTACCTACAAACCATTGCTCGCTGTTTTTGGCTTTACGTGCAACTGTTAGGTATGCTCCCGGCTCTGCTTCAATATACTTACTCGTCTCCCAATCTACAGCCACATCTTTTATAAATTGAAAAGCATCCATAAACCTTTGGTAGTTTTCTATCAGGTCGGCTGCCATTTGCAAAGGACTCGACATAGTAACATAAAGCGAAAGCTGGTTTACCAAAGTAGTATTCACCCATGAACTATTATCAGGATTTAATTTACTTAAATCATTTTCAAAAATTCCGGGGGTATAGTCCATAGGACCGCCTATTAAACGGGTAAAGGGTAATACTGTAGTATGATTGGGTTTACTTCCGCCAAAGGATTGGTATTCAGTGCCACGGGCTGATTCATTGGCTATTAAATTAGGCCAGGTACGGCATATACCGGTCGGACGAACTGCCTCATGCGCATTCACCATAATTTGATAGTCAGCAGCCTTTTCAAGCGCATATTGATAATGATTCACCAACCACTGACTATAATGATTTTCCCCATGTGGAATGATATCTCCTACATACCCACTTTTCACGGAAGGATAGTCATTATGCACCATAAATTGGTAGGCCTGATCTAAATGACGTTCATAATTCCTTACGGAAGAAGAAGTCTCGTGATGCATAATCATATACACGCCTTTTGCTTGCGCATAATCACGTATAGCATCCACATCAAAATCAGGATAAGGCGTTACAAAATCGAAGACATAATCTTTGGAGTGACCAAACCAATCTTCCCAGCCTTGGTTCCAACCTTCCACCAACACCCCATCAAAACCATGCTCAGCTGCAAAGTCTATATATTCTTTTACGTGCGCTGTTGTAGCACCATGACGGCCATGAGGTTTTGCTTTGGTATAATCCGTTTTCCCTAATTGTATAACAGAAAAATCATCTGTATACGACCATTCGGATTTGCCAGTAATCATCTCCCACCAAACACCCACATATTTACAAGGTCTTATCCAAGAAGTATTTTCAATTTTACAAGGTTCATTCAGGTTTAAAGTCATTCTTGAAGCCAAAATATCTCGTGCATCATCACTGACGATAATAGTTCGCCAAGGCGTATGCGAAGGTGCTTGTATATGACCTTTCACTCCTACAGCATCGGGCGTAAGCCATGATTCAAAGATGAAGTTTTCTTCATCCAAGTTGAGGTGCATACAGGCATAATTTATCAATGCAGCCTCATGTATATTAATATAGAGTCCTTCTTTGGTTTTCATTTGCAAGGAAGTCTGTACTCCCGTCATAGAAAAAGAAGTCTGCGAAAGATTCTCAGTAATAGAACTTTGCATATGTTTGCTAATTTCCGAAAGTTTAGATTGGGTATAATCATATTCTTGCGTATCATAATCGCCCGGAATCCACCAAGCAATATGGTCGTCTGTCATGGCAAACTGCGTACGTTCTTCTTTGATTTTAAAGTAAGTTAGTTCCTTTTGTTCTGGAAACTCATAACGGAATCCAAGTCCTTCGTCGAACAATCTAAAGCGAATATTCAATTTTCTGAGGGTAGTGGTTTGCTCTAAATGTATCAGCAATTCATGATAATGATTGCGTATCTTAGATTCCTCTCCCCATACAGGATACCAAGTTTCATCTAAGTTATCCTCTTCAAAACCTAAAAGTCGAAAATCGTTAAGTAAGGAGTGCTCATCATTAAAAAGCTCAAAACCTAATTTACTGGTTTTTATCACCCATTGATTTTTGTATTGCAATTGATAGGTAGGCACGCCATCATCGATGATATTAAAATCCATGCTTAGCAAGCCATTTGGAGAAACTAAAGTTTGTGCAATTAATTGCGGAAGTCCTACAAAGGACATAATAACCACTAATATAGATAGTTGTAGCTGTTTGAACATGGCCAAGTATTTATTTTAGCATTAGGTAATCTATTGACGGTTCAAAATTAGTGGTTGTTTTATTGCATTCAAAGCAATTATCTTCAAAAACAGCTAATATTTGTTGCAATCGTTTGCGGTTTAATTATGTGTGAAGGCAGGTAGATTTATTCGAGTTTTTGCGAAATGAGTGCGGATTACTCAAAAGAGGCTGTCCATTTCTATTTGGACAGCCTCTTTCTTCTTAACTAAACACATCTATTTAAAATTACCTTCTATTACCGGAAGGACGGCTTTGGGTTGTAGTAGTGCTCCTTTCTGTTTTTGAAGTGGCAGGTGCAGCTGTTGTACTGCTCCTTGCTGCAGGTGTACTAACTCTTGGCGCTGTAGTAGCCTTTGGAGTTGTAGTAGCCTTTGGTGTTGTAGTAGTCTTTGGCGCTGTAGTAACTTTCGGAGTTGTGGTGCTTCTTGGTGCCGTAGTTACCTGCGGATTGCTCGTAGTTCTTGGCTGTGTTGTAGCAGTTTTAGGGGCAGTAGTTGTTGGGGTTAAAGTCCTTGTACTTGGTGTTGTTGTCTTAGGCACTGCGGTAGTTCTGGGTGTTGTAGTAGTTTTGGGTGCAATAGCAGGTGTTTGCCTTGGTTGCGGTTTGCTTTCAGTTTGAACACGTGCATCAGTTTGTGTAGCAGGACGAGCAGTGGTGACATCAACAGGCGCGGTACGTGTGGTAGTCGAAGGAGTACGCGTAGTAGTCGGTGTGTTCGTCACACGTGGTTCTGGACGTGTAACGGTAGTTCCAACATTGGGATTCCTTCTATCTTGTTCGTTATGAGTAGGATTTGTATTATTACTCGGCTGAGTCGTTGGCCTATTATTTTGCAAATAGCCCTTATTATTATAACCATAATTTCTGTTATTGAAATGCATATTGGGATTATTCCTCCAATAGTCGTTGCGCGCATAAGCACCTATTATTGTAGTATAACGTGGATACCTGATATTGCTTACGTAACGATATTGAATGGTTACGAAACCACCAAGATAAGTATAGTAGGAATAGGCCGGTATAATGGTTCTCATACGATAAACCCGCGGATAATATCCCCAATAATATTGGGAAACATAAATGGTGGTGGGATAAGACCATAGCCAGCTAACTACCCGTGGACGAGACACATAGGTGGGTTCAAGAACGTAATTAGCGCCAAACAAATCCGGGTCACCAATAATCTGAATATATTCCCTATTAAAAAGGTCGCGACCAACGATGATGGTCGCAACATCTTGGAAATAGTTATTATTCAAAACAGCTTGAATCAATATCACATTTTGATTAGTTTCATAAAGCTTCACCACCCTTAAATAATCAACATAACCATCATTATTTAAGTCTAAATTAGATACTTGATAGCGATAATCATTGAGTTTATACTCAAAGTCCTTCATGTTTTTAGCTTGCGCAAAAACGGTTGCGACAGCCTCCAAGCTTAAGTTATCACTCATATCGTAATAATAATTACCCCCAACAGCATTGGGTTGTGCCATAAATTGCAAAGAGATTGCAAAAGCGATTAAAATTGTGTATATTCTCGTTTTCATAATGATAAAGTTTTAAAGGGTTCAACATCAAAATACTTCTCGGCGGCGGTGGGTTTCAATATACATGCCAAAGCTTAATTGATAATTATGAATTTAAAACTTATCTTTGCACAGCTTTTTTCAAAGGATATATGCGTTTCAAACCAAAATTTTTCGATACATTTAAAGATTACTCTAAGGAGTTATTTTACAAAGATTTAATGGCCGGCATTATAGTCGGCATAGTGGCATTACCTTTAGCCATTGCTTTCGGAATAGCTTCGGGTGTATCGCCTGAAAAGGGTTTATACACAGCCATAATCGCAGGTTTTATCATTTCATTTTTTGGTGGTAGTAAAGTTCAGATTGGCGGTCCTACCGGCGCTTTTATAGTGATAGTATATGGTATAGTACAGGAATTTGGCATTACCGGTTTGACCATTGCCACTATCATAGCCGGAGCCATGTTGATTGCTATGGGTTTGTTAAAGCTCGGTGTAGTCATCAAATTTATCCCCTACCCCATTGTAGTAGGCTTTACCAGCGGCATTGCATTGACAATTTTTGCTACGCAGATAAAGGATCTATTTGGGATGCAAATAGCTGATATGCCGGCAGATTTTATAAGTAAATGGGCAATTTATGCCAAGCATATACACACTACTAATTTTGCAGCATTGGCAGTAGGTATTTTGAGTGTATTGATAATTATTTTCACACCAAGATTTACTAAGAAAATACCCGGTTCTTTGATTGCTATTGTCTTTATGACAGCCATTGTATATGTATTACGTGAATTTTTTGACTTTACTTCCATAGAAACCATAGGTGATAGATTTAGCATTAATGCAGCTTTGCCATCGGCTAATGCACCGAAGATAAGTTTTAGTATGGTGCAAACTTTAATGCCTGCTGCATTTACCATTGCCATGTTAGGCGCTATTGAGTCCTTATTATCCGCAACAGTTGCAGATGGTGTGATAGGTGACAGACACAATTCCAATACAGAATTGATAGCCCAAGGAATAGCCAATGTGGTAACGCCTATTTTTGGGGGTATTCCGGCAACGGGAGCCATTGCGCGCACCATGACAAATATCAATAATGGTGGACGAACACCGGTAGCAGGAATTATACATGCCATCGTTTTGTTATTGATATTGTTATTTTTGGGAAACCTGACTAAGCACATACCCATGGCTTGTTTGGCGGGCGTATTGGTGATGGTAGCTTATAATATGAGCGAATGGCGGACTTTTAAATCTTTGATGAAAGGTTTGAAAGCGGATATGGCGGTATTGTTAGCTACTTTTTTACTTACGGTAATATTTGATCTGACTATTGCTATTGAATTAGGATTAGTATTGGCGGTGGTATTATTCATTAAACGTATGTCGGAGACTTCTCAAATTTCCATTTTCAGGAATGAAGTTCAGGAAGCAGCTTATATTGAAGGCAATACGGAATTAGAAAAACTACAACTTCCGGAAGGAGTGGAAGTTTATGAAATAGAAGGACCATTTTTCTTTGGCTTAGCCAATAAGTTTGAGGATACTATGAAGCAGATAGGTGATAAACCTAAGATTCGTATTATCAGGATGCGTAAGGTTCCTTTTATTGATTCTACCGGTTTAAATAATCTCAGCAATTTGATACAAATGTCGCATAAAGACAAGACTAAAATTGTTTTATCAGGTGTAAATGAGCAAGTTGCTAATGCTATTAGGAAAGCACAAATTGACCGGCTGGTCGGTAATAAAAATATTTGCGAAAACATCACATCAGCCTTATATAGAGCGGAGGAATTGATGTCGAAAAATAAAAAGCAATAAATATTTGATTTATCGAATTCATTTAATTAATTTTGTGAGATATTTTTTTAAAGATGACAAACCAATATCAAGAGCAACTTCGTGATTTTGAAGTCAAGTTACAACAGTTGATTTCAGCTTATCAATCACTGAAGCAGCAGAAAGAAGCACTTGAATTGGATCTTAAACATAAAAATGAGAGTTTGATAGAAGCGCATGGTGCTTTGTTAGCTTTAAGAAAAGAAAATGACCATCTGTCAATGGCGGGTCAGTTAAGCGGTAGCACCGATGAGCGTGTGCAGGCCAAGAAGAAGATTGACAGTTTGGTGCGAGAGATTGATCAATGTTTAGCTCTTTTAAACTTATAGAGCAAATGAGTGACGATAAATTTATCATAAATGTTCAGGTTGGTGGTTTTCCGATTAAGTTAGAGATTCCTCGTAGCGAAGAGGAGGCTTATAGGAAGGCTGAAAGGATGGTTAAAGACCTGATTGCATTATATTACGAAAGGAAAATGCAGCTTGCTTATGAGGATATACTCAAGTTGGTTGCTTATCATTTGGCAGTAAATAATGTAAAGAAAGAATTTGCAGAAGATCCTGCTCCCTTGTCTGAAAAGATTCAATCATTGGAGACGGCTATAGCAGATTTATTGGATACGGACTAAGATTTTATCGTTATTACTTATCATTATTTATCAATTATCTCGCATATCAAGGTGGCATTTCCCATCATTGATATGCTTTTTTTATATAAAAATTATTCATTTAAATGATTCTACAATATGATTATTAATATTATTATCGGTGTAATAGGTTTATTGATAGGTAGTGCTATTGTACTGCTTATCAATTTATCTGTTCAAAAGAAAAAGAAGCAAGAGGCTTTGGCCGAAATAGAGCTCATTAAGAAAGACCAACTTATTGAAGTAAAAGAGAAATTCATTGCTTTAAAATCGGAGCATGAAAGTCAAGTACAGCAACGCAATGCGAAACTTCAGGATAGAGAATCGAAGCTTCAGCAACGTGAGATGCAATTAAATCAGCGTCAAGGGGATTTGCAGCGTAAGACTAATGAAGCGGATGTATTGCAGCAAAGCAATCAACAGCAACAACAATTGCTTGAGAAACGTAAGCACGAACTTGATCAGCTTATTCGTCAATCGCAAATGCAATTGGAAAATATTTCCGGTTTATCGGCTGAAGAGGCTAAAGACAGGTTGGTGGATAGTTTAAAAGACGAGGCCAAGACCAACGCCATGGCTTATATCAATGAGATTATGGCTGAAGCAAAAATGACGGCTAATAAAGAAGCTAAACGGGTTATTATCAATACTATTCAGCGAGTGGCTACGGAGACTGCCATTGAAAATTCCGTCACTGTTTTTCATATAGATTCGGATGAAATCAAAGGTAGGGTGATTGGTCGTGAAGGCCGTAACATCCGCGCTTTAGAAGCTGCTACCGGTGTAGAAATTATTGTTGATGACACACCCGAAGCTATCGTTTTATCAGCTTTTGACCCTGTACGTAGGGAGATAGCTCGTTTATCTTTACATCAATTGGTGACTGACGGTCGTATTCACCCGGCACGTATTGAGGAAGTGGTGAATAAGGTGCGCAAGCAAATTGAAGAAGAGATAGTTGAGGTGGGCAAACGCACCGCCATTGACTTAGGCATACATGGTTTACATCCTGAACTGATACGTTTGGTGGGCAAGATGAAATACCGTTCCTCTTATGGTCAGAACCTATTGCAGCACTCGCGTGAAGTAGCTAATCTCTGTGCTACTATGGCATCGGAATTAGGATTAAATCCGAATACCGCCAAGCGTGCCGGTTTATTACACGATATAGGCAAAGTGCCTGATGATGAGCCGGAAGTACCTCATGCAATTTTAGGAATGCGTTTGGCAGAAAAGTATAAGGAGAAACCACAGGTTTGTAATGCTATTGGAGCTCACCATGACGAGATAGAGATGGAAACCTTGATTGCACCTATTGTGCAAGTTTGTGATGCTATTTCTGGAGCAAGACCGGGCGCAAGACGTGAAATTGTGGAAGCCTATATCAAGCGTTTAAAAGACTTAGAAAACTTAGCTACTCAATATCCGGGTGTAGTAAAATCCTATGCTGTACAAGCCGGTAGGGAATTGCGCGTGATAGTTGGAGCAGATAAATTAGATGATAAAGAAACTGAATTATTATCATTCGATATTGCTAAAAAGATACAGGATGAAATGACTTATCCCGGTCAAGTGAAGATTACAGTTATTCGGGAAACGAGGGCTGTAAGTTATGCGAAGTGATTTAGATTTCATCTTAATCACACAATAAAATTAGGGGGTGTCCTTTATTGGAGCACCCCCTAATTTTATTTTAATGGTATTTATATTGGGCAAGCTTTCAATATAATACCTTTACAAATTCATTGCCTATTTGGAGTATGTATATGCCATGAGAATTTAATGGAATAAAGGCTTGCTGACGCAATTGTGTAGCATATATTTTCTGCCCTGTGGTGCTGTATACTACGAGTTCATGCGTTTCAGCATTATCTATGGACAACTCTAAACCATTGGCTTGCTTGATGATTTGCAATCCATTATCAGTGATATAACATAATCCTGATATAGGAGAAGTTTGTACGTGAATCACATTAGATTTTGCAGATTCATTACCATCATAAACAGCTACTACATAGTAATAATAGTCCATTTCATCTTCCAAATCTGTAACTCCATAATTGGTTACCAAGCCTACATCCTTATTAGTGAAGTTTGGTAACAGCTCATCCACAAAAGAATCGAGACCAATTTCTATATCATCTATGGTAATCGTTCCCGAAGTAGAAGGACGCACGAATGTAAATTTAACAGCCTTGGTATTAGCGGGTATTTCATTTTCAGTCAGGCTAATACTTTTAGCGGTCGTTGCAACGGGGCTAATAGTATGGAACACATTCCAGTTAGTGCCATCTTCTGAAGCTGCAATATGCAATTTAAAATTAGAACCAATGGTACTTTTTCCTCTATACCAGAAATTTAGTTCCTTGATATCACAGCTATACATAGGGGTTTGAACATATTCACCAGCTGTCGCAATAGTTGCAGCCGGTATACCTGAACCATAATACCCTGCATCAGCTGAATAAGTAAATTCACCCGACCATGCATCCGGCAATTCACCTCCATTAAAACCATTGGTATCAAAATCTAAAGCATCACCTACTTCTCTTGTAAAGACAGTTAACTTATAGGATTCCGGAATGAAATTAAAATCTTCCCAATCCCAATTTGCAGTAAAGGAATTACTATTCACTTCTGTTGCTTCTAAAGCTGTAGGACTAAACATATCGATGCTATAAGCAGCAGTCACCACCTCAACAGTATTAGAATACAACGATTCTATATTACCTTGCACAGCCTTTACGCGGTAATAATAAGGAGACTCAGGATATACGCCTGTTATCACGGCAGTAGTATCTAAGTCCATATCTCTTTCAAAATAATTTGTCAGATAAATGGTGTCATTTACATGAACTTGGAAAACGTCCAACAGATACTTCTCAGCATTGCCCACAATAGTCCAATTAGCTTGGAAAGAAGTAGGGCCGATCTCAGTAGCAGGTTTGGCTACAGGAGTTAGCAGTTCACTAAATTTAAAACTAATCATGCCACCCGATTCCTTAATATTAAACAAAGGTTTATTCAGGTCATTGCCATTTCTTAGAGTAGGATAAAAGGAAGTTTTATTGGTTGAGCCGGGGAATAGATCACCGGCAAGGGTAGTAGTATTGGCTATACCATCAGCTTCAATAATATCCACACCCATGGCTGAAGCTGTATTATTGACTGTATTATTAATCCATTTAGAAGCATTGTACACTACCTGTGTAATCATCATTCCTTTCCCCGGAAGGTAGGCATCCCAACCTGATTGTTGGCGGTTTTCCAATAAGAAATATTCAGTTGGATTAGGGTTAGTAGCTTTTAAATTATGTGTATTGCTTGAAGAAATCAGGTAGGCCTGATTGGAGGTAGTAAGTTTATTCAAAGTCACATCCTGCGGTACTTCCAACAAAGTAGGTGTCAGCCATCCTAAATAGAAACGTTCAAGAGCTGAATAAGCAGGGGGTGTACGTCCGTTATTAAGATAAGGACCGGCATCCATCACATCCCAAACGTAAAGAGTATGATGACTTGAGCCATCGGTGGCATAAAAATCCGGTAAGCCGAGCACATGGCTAAATTCATGCACAAAAGTACCTATGCCGCACATATTGGACCCAAAGGATCCTCTTAATTCAGAAGTACAAGCATAATCAAAAACTATTTTACCATTAAATTTGGTGTTATAATTCCCTAAAGCCCATCTATGTGGCCAAATGGTATTAGCCGGACCACCTTCCGCTTCATTATAGCCTGCATAATAGATAAACACATTATCTACAAAGCCATCATTATCCGTATCGTATTGTGTAAAATTAACCCCATCAGCGGCAGCTAATGCACAAGCATCTATCACCATTTGGCGTGGATTTTTATCATCACCCGACGTGTCATTTCCTCCATAAAAAGCCATATTATTCGACAAAGTATAGGGGCCTACCACATCAAACACAGGATTGAAAACACCCATGGAATTTTCAGAAAAATAATCTTTGGCTGAGCCTGTACCGCCATTGGCACTATAGCCCGACTGATTAAGCAAGTTTGTAAAGGCTTGTTTTGGATTGGGAGTCACAAAATTTTTATCTGTAAAGTTTACTAAGATAACTAAAGAGTGTGGATTCCCTGATAGCGGATAAGCTTTTTGTCTATCGGCCTGAGGAGCTTTGGCAGCTTGCTTTGCTTCTCTTTTTTGCTGATTAGTAGCAGCTATAATGTCTTGATATGCAGTAACAGTAGGTAGTTCAGCAACAAATATTTGTAGATCTTGATTACGATCCTCTAAATTTTGTGCTTTTACGGAAGTACGAACTATTTGCCCTTCATTATCCAAAGAGGCAAAATAAAACAAGCCATCCTTCCCTTCTTGAATTAGATAACCATCAACAGTGGTTTTATAATTAAAGAACTCATCACCATGCAGCTGAATCGTCAGACTACTTCCATCAGGTTGTGTAACAGTGATAGGTAAATAGTAAGAAGGAACTGAAAAAAGAATTGCGGGAGCAAGCGCTAACAGACTTAAAAATAGTATAAATTTGTGCTTCATGATGTGAGAAGTAATTGTTATTAAAAAATAGAAAGCTATTCTGATTAGAACAGCTTTCTATTGGTTTTTGTTTATTTAACTACCTTAATAGTTGTAGAAGCACTACCGTTTAATTGTAGGATATACACGCCATTACCTTGATTAGCAGGTACAATAAATTCACCTGTAGCGGGTAATGTGTATTGACCAAGCATTTGTCCGGCTGTGTTATATACAGCCACTTGTGAATAAGTAGCAGGATAGCTCAACTTAAATCCTAAGTCGTTGGCACTTACTTTCACGTCAGTTGTGAATGTAGGTTTTATACCAGAAATATTCCCTTGCGTAACGGGGATATTTAATTTTATACCATGAGATGCGATAACAATTTCGCCTGAACGTCCGGCAACTCCTTCAGGAAGCGCATCAGCTGCAAATAACATGAACAAGGCGTTATAATCTTCAAAATAACTGTTGTCGTAATCAAAGTCTACTATCCATTCTGGAGCTTCCTCAATCCAAACATCCTCCATATCATCATCTATATTAAAAGCTGAAGCAATAGCAAGATCATTATATGGTTCTCCCTCATCTTCACCAACTATACCCCAACCTCCATCAATCGGAAAATCTATAGCATTATCTTCCTCAAAATAGAAATCAAGCGCATTGAACATGGCATTGAATTGTATGTATAAATCTGCGAGAGGCGTATTTGGAGCATTGGAATATCCAAAAGTAGCAATAGCTAAATCCTCACCATGCAGGGTATAGGCTGTACCACCAAACCCATCATTAGCACCAAACAAAAAGCTAAAATCCCAATCAGCATCAAAGCCTGTAATAATAAGCGCTACAGGAGCACCTGCATCTATTACTACTGGTTTATCCGTGATAAAACCATCTTCTTCTTCTTCAAATTTAAAGATAAAAACACCTTGAATATTATTAGGATGAGTTACTTCAAATTCATCGGTTGTAGCCTCAGCTATCAAATCACCAAAGCTACCATCAGTATTCAAATAATAAAGTCCTAAAGTCAATGCTCCACCTTCAGGAACTACATCTCCGGAACCGGCCACAGCCAAAGCTGTAATACTTTCCACGTACATAGGAGAAAGCAAGGCGGGCATAAGCTGCATTACGCCTACACAAGCACCTTTGTCATTGCTGTAAGCAGGACCAAAAACATTATTGCCACCGAAGCTACCATATAGATTTCCTTGATCATTTGGATCAGGTTCTCCTCTATTAAGATGCAAATTAGCCAAGGTCATAGTTCCAAATTCCATTTGGCCATCCATCACAGTTCCATCTTCAGTTAGACTTCTCTCAACATAAGATCCTAATCCAAAGCTATATTCACTCCCTTGTCCCATTACGAAGGTAGCTGTTTCCTCACCTGCTGTAGCTTTAAGCATAGGGATATAACTATAATACCCTTCAGGGGTAATTCCGGGAACGAAATTTAAAGTACCATCTTCCTCTACTTCATCACCTATCAATGTTGTGCTTTCTTCCACTGACTGGGCATAATAAAGCCATTCAAAAGTAGCATCCTTATCGGTAGCCCAAGGCCAAAATTCTAAAGTCTTAAAAGCAGGATAATGCAGAAAAACACCGGCATAAGCCCCATAAAATCTTGCAAATCCTTCATAAAAAGCACCTTCAGGCAGTGGATACTGAGTATCTAAAGCAGCGGCCTGTGCGGCTTGTTTAGCTTGTTTAGCTTTTAAAGCCTCAGCAATAGAACTAATCGTAGTAGGCACTACTTCCATAGTAGCAATAGTTGCTGTAGCTTGAACAGCTGATTTAGTCATAGGCTCCATTTGCACCCAATTCGTGTTTGGTGTCATTGAAGCAATACGATCTAAGTTTACCTTTTGTGCCATGCCAGTCATTATAAATGCTGCAAGCAATAGCGTAGTGTAAAGTTTTTTCATTTGTGTTAAATTAAATTATTTGTAATAGTGAATATTAATACTTCATTTTAATTAGGGCATTGTTAGTGTAAACCATTTATTTGTATCATTGATATCTACAAATTTTAAGGTAGTAGAAGCCAAATTAGCACCTAGCGCACTGACTTGATAAATGCCTTCTAAGAGCGCTATAATACTACCGGCTTCAAAATTATTAATAAGATTAGCACCATTAGTATTGATATTATCATTGCGCGATAACTGCACCCTATTATCAACTATATCATAATCAAAACCTATATGTCCTTCTGCTTTGGAAGCACCTTTACTGGTGGAGATAGCCAAGCTAAAACCGAGATTCTTTTCTATCATAAAGCCAATATGATCCGTTTTTCTGTCTCTGCCTACTACAGCTTGATCTAAAAGATTATATGCATCCAAAATAGGAATACTCATGGACGATGAATCATTAGTCAGCATCATATATTTTTTTTGCTCAACAATTGCCATAAGCAATTCCTCCGGAGCAATGGCTTGTATTATTGCATCCACCCCTTCATCTATGCCAATCAGTGAATTGCCATCATCCGCTAATTTAAAAGATCTTATGGACTTATCACCCACTATCAGGGGATTAGTCAAACGAATGCCATTATCAGTGACCAAAAAAGGCATTGCATCCGCATCATCAATTTCATTTCCTCCTGCCGGGATAGTCGTAAAAATATGCGATTTACCACCATTCTTCAAAGTCATCAACAGTTCATTATTTACGACAAGCTGCAAAGGTACTATATTTTGTCCGAATATATTCTGACTCATTACTTTAAGCTCATTCAGGTAGGCCTCCCAATCCTGTCCTATTGCTAACTTTCGCAAAGAGGAGATATTACCATTCTTTTTACCTTTCAAGATTATCTCATCATCTGTAACAGCAACAACCAGAAACTCATAATCACCCCCTAAGCCAACACCATCAGAGGAACCGGATTCCGGATCTATAGGGTCAGAAAAGATATGAAAAATCTCATTATAAGTATCGAAAGTCAATACCGGTCCCATATCACTGATTACCCGCCAATAGCCTTGTGCCTCTTTGTAGGTAGGCATATAAGGATTGATGCTTGCCATAGTAGCTTCTTTCGCGGAAGTAAAATCTACTATATACACTACGCCGGCACTTTCATCATTGGGAAAGTATTCGAAAATCCATCCATTTTCGGCCGATTGCATGAAGTCGGTAATTTCGCTTATCGACTGACTTAATCGTATAGCAGCTGATTCGTCAAACAAACTATCTTCAGTACGCGAACAAGCTGAAAAGCCTATTAGCAGTATTATTAGCAAACTATAGATTGCTGTATATCTTTGTTTCATTGATACTTCCTTTTATTCATTAAAATTTTCTATCTCCAATTTCCCTGCTTCTACTACATCCAATACGTTTAACTGGCGTGCTCTAACATTATCTCTCAGGGTATCCAAATCTATTAGCCATTGCTCAGACAACCATTTTTTAGCAATATGAATTTTTTCTTCTATCACTTCATTACCTTTGATAGGCTCGTTATTCGGTCCCGGTTTAGCAGCATCTATCATCAATTTAGTCCACCAAGCATCCGGTTTAGTAATATAGCAAGCAATTAGTTCTACGAAATCTTCACGCGGTTGACTGCTACCATAAGCCGTAACAAAACCCAATGGGGCATAAGCGGTATGATCGCGTACGATTGCCTCATTAGCTGTGTTTTTATCTTCTCTTTCTTGCCAATACATGGGGTCGTAATAGCCCGCAGACAAAGTTTCATACACTTTCGGAATAGCCTTTTGCTGATGCAAAATATGCATAAACTCATGGTGCATGGTATGGAAATAATACTGGTTATTATAATCTATATTGTCTGGAGTCAAACGATTACAATCATATAAAGTGACTTTTATACCACCTTCGGCAGTACCCAAAATACGGGTTCCCTGATTGGGATTATAGGCAGCACTACCTATCAAATGTATCATGCGCGGTCCGTACTTACGTAAAAAATCAGCATCAACCACCTCACCATATACATCAAACCATAGATATTTTACCAAGATTGCCATTTCCATGGATTGCTCCAATTTAGTAGGCACTAAATTATAGTTGGTATTGGAGCCCACATCCTGCATCCTATATCGAAAATCCAGATTATAAATATCTAAGAAATTGGCTTGTAACCATTGCTCAAATGCGCTGTACGATTCTTCTTCCACTGAAAATATGGAATCAGTAAATACATCTTCCTTACAGGAAACAAGTAGCATCGTAACGATTAAAGCACTTATATATATTATCTTTTTCATATACATTAGTTTATCAAAATTAATACACCAAGCTTAAAACCAAGTCCTCATCTAAAGGCGGTATAAAACGTGGATTAGGCGTTAAACCTGCTCCTACCACATCCTGAGGAATTTGTATAGCCCTATTTTCATCATCAAATTTCAAAGTAATTTCCCTTCGCTCACGTCCTACCTTGCGGGTAATTTCTATACCATAACGTTTTAAATCAAACCAACGTTGGCCTTCAAAAAGACGTTCTAACCTTCTAAAATGTAGCACACAATCTATAAAAGGCTTTTGTGCTGCTGTCACAATAAAATCCGGACTCATTTCCTGCGTATGGAACTTAAAAACAAATTGGGGTTTAGATGGCAAATAAAAAGCTTCAATCTTTTCTTTTGTCAATGCTGAAGTTCCTTTATGCGTTTGATTCCAATACTGCAAATCAACTACTGCTTCGTCTATTTGTCCCAACATAATTTTAGCTTCTGCTCTATTAAGCAATACATCATCTGTAGTAAACTCAGTACGAACAATATGAGGATAACCAATGCGTGCCACCTTATCCGTATATTCAAAAAGTTCATCAACTTTGGGTATTATCAATCCATATTCTTGACCATAAGTCCAAATCCATCCATCCAAGAAAGGTGGTCGGCCGCTCCAGTTTGGACCAGCACCATTCACCGTTCCATCCAAGGAAGATCCATTCAGAGAATAGCGATAACGAGCAAAACGACGTACATATACTGAATAAGTTGGTAATAGCAATAAATTAGCAGGATTATCAGCAGCAATATATACATTGGTTTGGGTTTCAGCATTGGAATATACACCTTGCCAACTTCTTAACAAGGATGTCGGACTGCCTGTTCCCAATACATAATCTGCATAAGCAATCGCTTTCTCGTAATCCCTTTTATAGAGATAAAACTGTGAAGCAAATGCCGCTGCAGCAGCAGTTGTGAAATGATATGCCGGCACTTCATAGGAATCATCATCTATCAATTGGAAAGCTTTTTCTATATCTTTTGCAATCAATTCATATACTTCCGCAACGCTATTGCGGGTATATTTAGCCGTCACCTGTCTTTCCGGTTGTAGCATATAAGTAATGCCTAAATCATTAGCGCTATTGACAGAATCTTTATAGGCATGAGCAAATATATTCACCAACATAAAATGCGAATAAGCCCTTATCATCAAGGCTTCACCTACTTGAGCATCCATATTAGTCTCATCGCCCGATGCTTGCAAGTTTTCAATGGCTTCTAATACCTGATTAGCTGACGCAATGGCTTGGTAATAACTTTCCCAAATGGAATAAGGAGAATCGCCTCCGGTAGAGGAAGACACATCCTGCCATTCAAAAAGTTCGGTATCCATTCTGTCGTAAGCACTTGTTTTCAAGGTAGCGTTCTCTGCCCTATTATCTATCAGATTATCACCACTTAATTCGGTAACCAAAGCATAGTTTACAGTTGGATAGGAAGTGACCAACAAATCTT
>CAYPYZ010000022.1:9090-17423 GCA_964414805.1 uncultured Paludibacter sp. | reverse complement strand
TTGATAACAGTTTTGGAGGCATCTCTACCTTGTGCAAGTCGAGTGTCTTCATAACTATACCAAGATCCACTTTTTTTAATGATGCCATATTCAACACCAAGATCTAATATCTCACCGGATTTGGAAATTCCTTCACCAAACATGATATCAAATTCAGCTTTGCGGAAAGGAGGTGCAACTTTATTTTTAACAACTCTCACACGTGTTTGGTTACCGATTGCTGCATCTCCATCTTTCAATTGAGAGATACGACGTATATCCAAACGCACAGAAGAATAAAACTTTAAAGCATTACCGCCGGTGGTAGTTTCCGGATTACCAAACATTACCCCGATTTTCTCACGTAACTGATTAATGAATATACAAGTGGTATTGGTCTTATTGATGTTAGCAGTTAGTTTTCTTAATGCTTGTGACATTAATCTTGCCTGCAGACCCATTTTAGAGTCGCCCATATCACCTTCTAACTCTGCTCTGGGGGTTAGTGCCGCAACGGAGTCAACTACCACTATATCCACTGCTGAGGAGCGTATCAACTGATCTGCAATTTCTAAAGCTTGTTCTCCGCTATCGGGTTGTGAAATCAACAATTCATCTATATTGACTCCTAATTTTTCTGCATAAAACCTATCAAAGGCATGCTCTGCATCAATAAAAGCAGCTATACCTCCAGCTTTTTGCGCCTCTGCAATAGCATGTATGGCCAAGGTAGTTTTACCTGAAGATTCCGGACCAAATATCTCTATTACACGCCCACGAGGATAACCGCCCACGCCTAAGGCTATATCTAATCCAAGTGATCCTGATGAAATAACCGCTATTTCCTCTACATGACTATCACCCATTTTCATGATAGTACCTTTACCATGGTCTTTCTCTATTTTATCCATGGCTAATTGCAAGGCTTTTAATTTCTCTGCATTGGGTTTTTTAGCTTCCGATTTGTTGTCTGACATAATATATGAGTGTTATAATTATAATTTTTAAAATTAAACGAGATAAATTCCTTGTGACAAAGATAAATGATTTTTTAATGAAAAGATAAGCAAAAGGTAAAAAGCTTTCAACAATGCAAAGTTTTTACCTTTTGTCTTAAAATTTACCTTTTGCCTATATTCACTTGGCTAAGGTTATAAACAGCCATCCATGATAGGTGTATTATAGGTGTATTATGGATTTATCACGATTCTACTACTTTGACTATGTCCCACAAATTCCGGAGCATATAAGCATTGAATATTAGCTGTTCCTCCAGAAAAATCACCTGCTGCACTGACATAATAGGCATCTTCAAAAACATAAGTTCCTTTTGGTAAATGATTGAAAAAGTATTGCGTTGATGCGTCTTTGACAGTACGATAATATACTAAATTTTCTCGCCAATGACAAGCTGATAATTGTTGCACAGGCTCCAATGCTGCAGAGCGTTTATCTGTCATCGCTACATAATCTAAATTACGGTCGCTGACTACTATCATTCTGCTGATAATTTTATCGCCGATTTTTACCTTTTGCCCTTCAAGTAGTACTAATGTCTTAGTGTTATTTACGATTTGCTCTAAGTATAACTGCTTATCAACTTGCAAAAAATCACCCTTTGCAGTAATCTTATCAATATCTTGATAATATCGCCAATAGACAGCGCCCCATGCTATGGTCGGTTTGACTTCTTCATTGGATGCGTCTGTACGGCTAATTTGTATACCTTCTTTTAAATCAGTTATATCTATTGCCTCTTTAATATAGCCTACACCTGTAACACCTTGATTAGTCGAAATTTGCTTGCTACCCATATTGATTGTATATACGGCATTGTCATCTAACGCATTATCAGCTATACCCACCAATGCTTGAATAGCATGGATACTTGCTATGGGAGAATCCCAGCTTTGGGTTTGTTTCTGACGAATCAGCCAAGTTTTCATGGCTGCTATGGCTGAGGATTGATTACCCACTAAATTAAATAATTCCATAATTTGGGTTTGTACCGCAATGGGTCTTTCATTCCAAGCGTAGCCGGCTTTATTCTGAGCCCAATACATTCCTAAAATGTCAGATGTCAACGCGTTTTCTTGCAGGGATTGCACTATCAAATTGACTGCTTTATGCTTTCCTGCATAGTGCAAGGCAACACCGCTCAAAGCTTTATCATATATGCTCATGTGGGTGTGTTGCTGCTCAAGTTTAGCTATATAATATTCATAGGCAATTTTGCAGTCTTCTTGCATGGCAAACTCCTTTATTTGAGCACGAATAGCCAAGTATTGGATTTGTAAAGGAGTGACTTTTGGATCCGAATCTTTAACCTGTTTTTTCAATAGTAGATAATCTCTATTGAGTTCTCCATCTAAATATTGAATAGCTTGTTCAAGCATATTATTGATATTGCTAATAGTGGAAGGATCAGTTGTAAAAGCCCTGATTTTCAATAGTCCATCAGCAATAAATTGAGTTATTTGTCGATTTTCGCGCATGCCATCAAACCATGCAAAAGCGCCATTAGATAATTGCAAGGATTTTAGTTTTTCCCAATACACACTCCTTTTTTGTTGTTGATTATTCAATTCAAAGAGTAAAGCTATACGTTGCATGCGCTCTGTCTCGTTTTGTGCTGCAGCTAACCAGGGTGTTTCTGCTATTAAAATATCTTTCAATTCTTGGTTTTTCAATAAAGCCGATTGCCAATTTTCGGAATCGCTTATCTGAATGGCTTGAAAAACCCTTTGAATTGTTGGATTATCCTCTATTATTTTTCCTGCCAAGGTATTTACATACCAAGCAACAAAAATATCTACGGCATTATCGCTTGGAGCTTCTGCAAGAGCAGGCATAGCTTGCAGCGCATACCAGATTGGATTTGCAGTAAATTCAAAACTAAGACTTTGTGTTTCAACTTTATCTGCCAATTGATTAATAGCATTAAAATCAAATTGCTGCTCTTGATTATCGGTGATATTGATAGGAAAACTTTCAGTAATCAATACTTTATCCGGCAGTATAAGCAAATAATGTTGCTCTCCGTCTGAGAATTTGTCGGTTTCAGCTATAATCTTACAAATCAATAAGTCATAGTCCTCAAAACCATTGATTTCCCAAGCTATTGCCTTTGGTCCTTCATCTTTGCTTATGCTTATATTTTGAGAAAGTAGCTTTTCTGACAATACAATTTTATCCGTTTTTGGGTCGATTAATGTCAACGAAACATTAGCAGTCAAATCTTCATCACTGAGGTTAATCAAATTGGCATTTAGTATAATTTTATCAGATTGACGTACAAAACGTGGCATATGCAATTGCACCATAAAATCTTGTTGCGTAAGAACTTCAGCTTCGGTTTGACCGAAATACAAATCTTTTGTATGTGCTAAAAGCTTAAGATTCCATCGCGTAAGACTTTCAGGCATGGTGAATTGAATTTGATATTTTCCTGTTGTATCATTAATTAAATGTGGATAGAAAAATGCAGTTTCATTGAAATTTGTTCGGATAGTTGGGGGTTCAATGGTGTTAGGGGCATAGGTTTCAACCGTGCTTTCTTCAAGCAATAAATCTTCTTCACCACTTACTATATCAGCATCCGGTGCAATAGCCATGGCCTTGCTTTGCAACATATTGCCCATGCCGTAAGCCATAGTGTTACGTAGATAGTGATATTGCCCCATATTAATATTCAAGCCATGCCAATCAAAATAGGGATGATTAAATTCCTTTGTTTTAAGCAAGGCTCCCATAAAAGTCTGTTCGTCATAGTTTTGATTCTTCCCCTCTGATGTCCAATTAGTACCATATGGAAAAGCTTGTCTAATAGTAGGATTGAAGTACCAAGCATGTGGATTGATTTTGTCCAAAGAAGCGTCGTACATACCTGCCATTAACTCCGCTTGCTGATTAAGTTGCGGAAGTTCAGGGATGCGAATAGTCCAAACCACCTCTTCACCGGGTAAGAGCTTATCTCGGAAAATCTCCAAACTTGGACTTAGCTTTTTCTCTTGAATTTTTTCTTTGATATATACTGTTCTTTGTATAAGTTTTTCATTCTTTATATAGGTGAAATTCACCGTAATACCTGTTCTATACTCATTTTTCAATAAGATATTGAATCTGCGTATTTGATTGTTAAATTTTATCCATTTGGAAGAGATTACCTTATTACCATGCATTACTTCCATTAGTACATGGGTGTTTTTGGTTGATGTACCAAATTGTATTTGAGCTTTTTCCCCAACTTCAAGCTCAGTATTATGAGATTGAAGCCATGAGTAAGTTTGTATAGGCGGATGTTTGGAATTTTTATCATAAATAATAAAGAGTTGTTCGTGACTAACTGCACGACCTTGTTGGTCTTCGGTGTTGATAATCAGTTTATACCTACCATTTTTATACTTGTTGAAATTCAATAAAAGTTTGCCATTTTCGGTATTATGCCAAGCTTCTTCTATTAATTGATTGGCTTTATATTCCTCAATATCTATTTGATTATCAAAGTCTATATCTTCTTCTTGCAAGCTAAATATTTGATATTGAACAGTTTTATGAATGTTGTTTCCAGTAATGGTTGCTAAAGAGATTTCAAGATTTTGTACCGCATTTTTTTCAATAATCTCTGCTAAATCTGTCTGGATAAATAGGGAACGCTCACCCACAGCAAAAGAGGTGCTGCCACTTTGAGTCTCCCCTTTGGTATCAGTGGCTTCTACAGTCACCACATATTGATAATTTTGGGAATAAGAACCAGTTTGTAGTCCCATTTTTACCTTTTGCGGTATATAGCAAATGGTAAATTTACCTTTTGTATCTGTTTGGGTATTGCCTGCAGCCACTATATCCCCATCTTTCACCGGCATTATCCACCTCCAGAAAGGATGTACATATCTCTTAATGGTGTATCTCAATTCAATGTTTGGTAAGTCGTATCCTGCAAATGCCTTAGCATTTCCATCGATTATAACTTTTTCACCAAAACTGATTTCTTCTTTGGGCTGTTCAAGCATGACTTCAAAAGACGGTCTTTTGTATGCTTCTACAAGAAAAGTAGTCGTAAAGCGATTATTAGCCCTGATTTGATATTGACCATTTAGTCCGGTGTTTGGTAGGATAAACTCACCGCTGACCGACCCAAACTCATTGGTATTTAACTGTATGGTTTTGATTACCTGCCAATTATTATCTAATAAGTCGATCTGCATGCTATAATTAGATAAAACCTTTTGTGTTTTTGCATCAGCCTCGTATGCAATAGCCTTAAAATAAAGACTTTGTCCGGGTCTGTAAATTGATCTGTCGGTAAATAGACTGATGTTGGTTTGCTTGGGTTTTTCAATATTGTTTTCTTGAAAATAGGATGAGTAACTATTAGTACTGAAAAATATATCTTCACCCTTTTCTAAGAAAATAATTTCATTGTTATAAGCATTTTCTTTACTTAATTCCGCATATCCTTTAGCGTTGGTAGTAGCATTATCTATAGGTTCTAAAACGTATTTACTGTTTCTCCATACTTGTCTATATGCTTGAATATGAACTTCCTTGATTCCTTTACCTGTCATCCTGTCCACTACATAATAAGCTGATTTATTGCTTGCTATGCTTCGCTTAATATAGCTAAAATCAGTACTTACAAAATAAGATTGAACAGCATTTGGATTTTCATAATTATTTTTCTTGTCTGTTGGATATGCTACAACTTGATAGATTCCGTAAGTTGGCGTTTGAATTAGATGTTTTGTTTTAACAGCATCAAAATTTTCACTTTTAGCAATAGGAAGATTTGTGGTGTTAATCAAGGTTTTATCCCATTGCTCAAATGCCTTTGCTATATGCTTATTGAGTTGCTGTTGCACAAAATCCTTAGCTGTAGTATTAATTTTATAGAGTTCAACAGTAATTGCTGAGATATTGGTAGTTTCAAATTCTAAACTTAAAGGATTATTGGGTTTAGCAATGGGGTTATTTTTCAGTACGATTTTTCCCTTTTCAATTTGTACTTTGATATTTTTTAATTGATTGATACGTTCATAGTTAGGATATGTTTCTATAGCTTTTGTCGCTAATTGATAGGCTTTGACCTTATTGTTTTCAATTACAGGATGGTCTAAATAGTACAACACTTTTTTAGTCCAAATTTCTACAATTGCAGAGGTATGCGTATAGCTATTTTCCAAGCTGTCCAAACTATCTAAGTAGTTGTCATTAAAGTTTATACCGTTTTGAAATTCAAGTTTTTTAAGCTCGGTGATAATCGTTAATAGATCATTGTTTTTTTCTTTTCTGAAAGCTATCCAACTATCGTAAGTTTCCTTAATAATTTCATCAGCATTAAAGGCACCGGCTATCTCAATTCTTTTATTACAAATAAAATCAAAAAGAGTAGTAAGTGTGTTGAGTGTTGTATCATTTAATTGTATTAAATTGTTTAAGTCATGGATATCAGTAGTTTTAGTGATGGTTTGATTTTGCCATGCTAAATCAATTAGCCTTAAAATTTTAGTTTTAAAATGATTTTTTGCCCAAGTTTCTATCATAGGTGGCAAATCATCTGCTAAGTCTGTTCGTTGATTAATATTATGACTATTATTTTGATAATAAGTCAGATATAATTCTGCTATCATCGACCACATCAAACTTTTCTCGGAAGATGGCTCTAAATTGGCAATAAATTCTTCAAAATCTTTCAGTATGCTTGTGGTTTGTTCCGGATCTTTTTCCAACAAGATACGATATTCATATAGTTTAATTTTAATCATTTCTTGGGCATTATCATGTTGATAAGTGATTGTCTCTAAGTCCTTTAATTTTTTCAAAGCTGATTCTGGAAGACGCTGATTGAGCAATGCATCTATGTTTTGCCACTCGTTTTGCCATGTGTTTTGGACTTCAGTATTGGATTGGCTATCCATTTTAAATAAGAAAAAAGAGAGTACTAAAAGGGAAGTAAAAATATATTTACGCATGATGATAGTATTTAGTCATATTTTGCAAACGGCCGCTGTATGCAAATGTAGCACCAAAATTTATATCTTTGCAAACTAATTAGTAAAATTTGAAAAAATGTACTATAATAGTATGTAATTACTAAGTTATTAAGAAGCTATGTCTACTATAATTAAAGTTTACGAAGAAAATCCGGATCATGCCTTGATTCGGCAGGTTGTCGCTGTTTTGAAAGAGGGTGGTATCATCATTTTTCCTACTGATACTGTATATGCTTTTGGTTGTGATATTTTCAATGCGAGGGCTGTTGAAGCGATAGTTAAACTGAAAAACAAGGATGCCCGTAAACCTAATTTATCTTTTGTATGCCATGAAATGAGTCAAATTAGTGAGTATGCCAAAATGGGTAATACTGCTTTTAGGTTGATAAAGAAGAACTTACCCGGACCTTTCACATTTTTATTAAGAGGGAGTAATCGATTGCCTAAATTATTTAAGCATAAAAAAGAGGTAGGTATTCGTATCCCTAATAATGCGATTGCTTTGGAGATTGTGCGTGAATTGGGTAATCCTATGATGGTTAGTTCTATTTTTATGGATATAGAAGAAACTGAATATACAACCAATCCTGAATTGGTTTGTGAAAAATTTGGCTGTCACGTGGATTTGGTTGTAGACGGCGGAACAGGTGGAATTGAACCTTCAACTGTTGTAGATTGCACTGAGGATGAGTACTTTATTGTCCGACAAGGTGCCGGAGAATTGATTGAATAAAAAATAGCTGGCTAACAATAAAGATTCTATTACTTACTTTAAAGTCTTCTCAAATACAACTTTCCCTTGGTCATCTGAAACCTTGATATCCACATGTTTATCTGAAATTTCTACACGTGTTTTGTGCTTGTTTGAATTAACCAACACAGGAAAATTGCAATTTTGATAATTAGGTTCGATATACCAATGGCGATGCAAGTGACCGCTCAACATCAGATCAATATTAGCATCATTTAAAATAGGAACAAATAGCTCATCAAGATGTGCTGGTCCATGCCAATGATCAGTCAAAGGAGGCATATGCAAAAACACAATTTTACGTTTTGCACCCTTAAAATCTTCCGATTGCACCAACTCTTTAAGCCATGCTACTTCTTGAATCCTGTATTCATCGAAGAAATTAAGATTATCATATTCCACATCTGGATCTGTTTTATCCTCACCACAATCTAAGGCAATAAAAAAGGTATTTCCATGCTTGAAACTATAGTAAGGTAATCCGGTAGGTGAAGGGAAAAAGTTCATAAACTCTTGTGCTCCAACCCCTCTGGGTTCATGATTACCTCTGACCATAAATAATGGTATCTCAGAGGCAAATAAATTAGTTGCGGTTTTCATATAACCATCAA
>CAYPYZ010000022.1:0-8990 GCA_964414805.1 uncultured Paludibacter sp. | reverse complement strand
TCTTCATTGGTTTGCCATATAAAAGTAGCACTTGTTTCACTAACTTGTTGTAGGTAAGGGCCAAAGGTAATTTTAAGCTTGTCTTGAGCTAAAGAGTTTGTAACAAAGTAAAGTAAGAAAAATGTAAACACTAAGGATTGTTTGTTGAAAAGTTTCATAACAAGCTAATTAGGCCTTAGAAAAGGCTTGGTTTATTAATCAAATTCAAAGCCTGTTGCATCGCTTGGCATCTTCCAATCAGTTCTGGGAGAGAGATTGACTGAGCTGATTTTTGGTCCGTCCGGCATACAGGAACGCTTGAATTGTTGTGAGAAAAATCGTTTGAGAAATACTTTTAGCCATTTACTTATTGTTGCCTCCGTATATTCATTACGGAAAGCTTGCATGGCTAAAAATTTAATTTTTTTTGGTGTAAAACTATGTCTTACAAAATAATACAAGAAAAAATCATGCAGTTCGTAAGGTCCAACTGTATCTTCCGTAATTTGCGTAGTTTCATCTTGTTGGTTAGGTGGCAATAATTCCGGGCTAATAGGAGCAGCAATGATGTCAGCAATAATTGTTTGCAACTGTTCTTCAAACACTTGCGCATGCCAAGCAAGTAATGGTCTGATTAAGGTTTTAGGAACACTGCTATTCACGGCATACATTGACATATGATCGCCATTATAAGTTGACCACCCCAAGGCTGATTCCGATAAATCGCCTGTACCTATTACTAAACCATTTAATTTATTAGCCATATCCATCAACACTTGCGTACGTTCCCTCGCTTGCACGTTTTCATAGGTAATATCCTGAATATCTGGATTATGTCCTATGTCCTTGAAGTGCTGTAAGCATGCTTCTCTGATGGATATTTCCATGGACTCAATGCCTAATAAATCCATCAATTGCTTAGCATTGGATTGACTTCTACCGGTAGTACCGAAGCCCGGCATGCTGATACCGGCAATGCGTTTCCTATCATAGCCTAATTTATCAGCGGTAGCCACACAAACCATCAATGCCCAAGTGGAATCTAATCCCCCTGAAATGCCCAATAATAAAGTTTCAGCATGGGTATGTTTCCATCTTTGGGCTAAGGCATTGACTTGTATGTTTAATAATTCCTTGAAATACTCATCTTGATTAGTTGCAGATGGAATAAAAGGATGCTTTTTTATAACCCTATGCAAATTCACAAATTGATAATTTGACGATTTGCATGGTACAGTTTGATAGTTTGCATCTGTCTTTGCTTCAAAAAAACTTGGATCTTTTCTTCTATCAGATTGCAATCTTTGATAATCAATTTCAGTGATTAATAGCTGAGCTTCTAAGGAAAAACGATTTTCATTCGCTTTGAGCACTTGCCCATTTTCAACTATAAAACTACTTCCGCTAAAGACTAAATCGGTAGAAGATTCGCCAAAACCAGCAGAGGTATACACATAAGCACATTTTAATTTAGTGGACTGTACCTCTATTATTTTTTGTCGAGATTTCTGTTTACCAACGAGTTCATTACTGGCAGACAAGTTAAAAATAATATCCGCACCCTGCATAGCATGTTGGTTAGAGGGCGGAGTAGGCACACATAAATCTTTACAAATCTCTATTGCAAATTGCGTATTGCCATATGCAAAAAGTAAATTTGTACCAAATGGGACATTTGAGCCATTAATATTTACGATTTGCGTAGTAGGAGATTTACCGGAAGTAAACCATCTAAACTCATTAAATTCCTGACTATTAGATAAATATGATTTTGGGACAATACCTAAAATTTCACCGGATTGTGCAACTACAGCCACATTGTATAAACGGTTGTTTACGCGTAAAGGCATTCCTACAATAAAAACTACATGATAGGAATATGATTTTAGCAAAAGCTCTTTTAGGTAATGTGCTGCATCTTGCAGTAATTGTTCTTGAAAAAACAGATCACCGCAGGTGTAGGCAGTCATGGCAAGTTCGGGGAAAAGAACAATCTCAGTGCTTTCCTGTTCGGCTTGCTCAATAAGTTCAAAAATTTTTGAACTATTAAATTGACAATCAGCTACCCGAAGTTCAGGTACTGCTGTAGCCACACGAATAAAACCATGATTCATAATCAGATGTATTTAATTAATCGTCACATTCCATATCACTTAAGTGCAATTCCAAGGATTTTACAGAAATCTTGATTTCCCAAGCTGATAAACCCAAGGAAGTTATCAATAGCAAAAGTGCTACTCCGAACACAAATGCGGAGATAATTTGGGAGCCAATATAGATCAAAAACATGGTTGCTACACAGAGTAGCAGACTTAGCACACCAACCAATTGCATGTATTTAGTAAGTTTTAATCGCTTACGTAAATTCATAATTTGTGCTTTAGTCACTGCCGACCTATCTTTCATATATTTATCTTTCAGGGTTCTCACCAATTGGGCATAAGACAAAAATCTATTTGTATATGCTAACAATATCAGTGATACTGCTGAGAAAAGGAAAGTAGGTGTGATGAGATCTAATTGCATAAGATGGATTTAGAATTTTTCAACATGAATTTGTCCGGGTTGTCTGCGACTATGTTCCACGAAATTTTCTTTTTCTAATACTTCAGTCATATCCTTAATCATATTTGGATTTCCGCATAAGAAGATATGTGTATTTTCCGGAGTTGGTTTCAAGCCCCAAGCCTTTTCTACCACGCCTTCTGCCCATAAATCCTGAATAAATTGCGTTTTTCCTCTCCAAGATGTATGCTCTTTTTCCGGCAGGGTAATGGTAGGCAGATAATCAAAATTCGGGGTAATAGACTGTAAGAGTTCGAGTTCGGAGGAATAGCCTAAGTCCCAAGAGTTTGCAGCACCATGTATCACCATAATTTTACCTTTTCTTTTCAGGGCATCCGAGCGCAACATGCTCATATAAGGAGCAACACCGGTACCGGTAGCAATTAAGATAAGGTTTTGATTCTCATCAACTTCATCTATTGTAAACATACCTGTAAATTTTTTCCCCATCCATACATTATCGCCATTTTTAAGATTAAACAAGCGTGGAGTAAGCGCTCCGGAATGCACCAAAGTGACATAAAACTCAGCATATTCTTTGGCTTCAGATGAAGAAGCAACAGAATAAGCTCTTTTTATTAACTTGTCGGGTTTTGGTTCTACCATTTCTTCAGTGGCTTCAGCGCACTTTTCATTGGTTGGTGGTAAGCCCAATGCAACGAATTGACCAGGCTTAAAATCAGGTAGTTCCCATCCTATGGGTGCTATGCGAATCACTTTCATAATAGGTGAAATTTGCATTACTTGTTGTACGATGGCATTCAGTTCTTCCATGAAATTTATTTTAGATTGTTAATTTAAATGTAAGATATAGTTGCAAAGATATTAAAATTTTGCAAAATAAAACAGCTAAAACCTATTAGTTATTTATTCTATGAATATTAATTACAAAAGGGTAAAAAATCATATGTAAAAGCTTGTCTAAATGATTTGCTTTAATTTAGTAAGAATAATCCTGCTTATTTTTGTACTTTTGCACCCAATATATTAGCAATTAAATTGATGGAATATCATTTACATACTTTGTCGAATGGCTTGAAATTAGCTTTTAAACCCGATAATACGCCGGTTACTTATTGTGGAATGGTGATGAATGTAGGCTCGCGGGATGAAATGCCGAATCAGCAGGGAATGGCGCATTTCGTTGAGCATCTGTTGTTTAAGGGAACGCAGAAAAGGCGTTCCGGACATATCATCAATAGGTTGGAGAATGTTGGAGGAGAATTGAATGCGTTTACGGCTAAGGAGGAGACGGTGGTGTATGCTACTTTGCTGAATGAACATGCGGAAAAAGCCATTGAATTGATAGGGGATATTGTTTTTCATTCTACTTTTCCGCAAAAAGAAATTGATAAGGAAAGGGTGGTGATTATTGATGAAATCCAGTCCTATAAAGATAGTCCGGCTGAATTAATTTTTGATGAGTTTGAAGATATAGTCTTTGATTATCCCATTGGTCATAATATTTTGGGCGATATAGATTTGCTTTCGCAATATCAGACTGAAGATGTAAAAGCCTTTGTACAACAGTTTTATCTCCCTCAGGAAATGGTGTTTTTTGTTTGGGGAGATCTTGCTGAAAATAAACTTTTGCGATGGGCTGAAAAGTATTTAACGGATATCGACACTCGTAAGAATGGCTATATACGACAGCAACCTGCTGATTATAAAGCAGGTAATTTATTGGTCGAGAAGGATACTTTCCAATTGCATCATATGGTGGGTAATAGGGCTTTCAACCTGCATCATCCGGATAGGATGGGGATGTATTTATTGAATAATATCTTGGGTGGTCCGGGTATGAGCAGTCTGCTAAATCTTTCCTTACGCGAAAAACATGGATTGGCTTATAGCGTGGATTCTTTTTATCAACCTTTGAGCGATACAGGTGTTTGGTCGGTTTACTATGGATGTGATGAAGAAAATTTCAAGAAATGTGATAGATTAGTGAAACAGGTTTTGAAAAAGCTCAGGGATGAGAAACTATCTGAAAATCAACTACAAAAGTATAAGGTACAGTTGATTGGACAATTAACCATCATGATGGAGAATAAAGAAAATCGGGCAATCAATTTCGGAAAAAGCATTTTAAGATATGGGAAATTGGATGCTTTATCGCAGTTGCAGGAGTCTATTAAGGCAATAAGTGCCCATGATTTACAAAGGATTGCCAATGAAGTCTTTAGTGATACTAATTTATCCTCATTAACTTACAGATAAAGATGCAGTTAGAAGAATATATTCTCAATAATATCGATCCTGAACCGGATTATTTAGCGACTATCAATCGCAATACCCATCTGAGGATGCTGAATCCGAGGATGTTGTCCGGCCACATGCAAGGAAGATTGCTATCTTTATTGAGCAAAATGATACAACCGGATTTGGTGTTGGAAATAGGTACTTATACCGGTTATGCAGCCCTGTGTTTAGCTGAAGGTCTGGGTGCAAAAGGTAAATTGCATACCATAGAATGTGATGATGAGTTGGAGGATTTTATAAGGGAGAATTTTAGGAATTCTCCTTATAATCAACAGATTGAGTTACATATAGGGGATGCAAAACGTACAATTGACGATTTGCATGGTCCTTTCGACTTGGTTTTTATAGATGCAGATAAACGAGAATATCAGCAGTATTATGATGCTGTTTTACCTAAACTTCGTGTTGGCGGTTTGATGATAGTGGATAATACTTTATGGAATGATAAGGTATTGGAAGAGGTCTCGGATGAGCGTGATAAACAGACCCAAGCTATATTATCTTTTAATAAAAATATAGCGCATGACAAACGTGTTGAAAAAATTATATTGCCATTGAGGGACGGCCTGACATTGATACGTAAAAAATAATATATATGGATTTTAGATTTCAAATTGAGATGAAAGTACGTGATTATGAGTGTGATTTACAGGGTATTGTGAACAATGCCAACTATCAACATTATCTTGAACATGCACGTCACGAGTTTTTGGTAGCCCATGAGGTAAGTTTTTCCGACTTGCATACGCAAGGCATTGATGCTGTAGTAGCACGCATTGAGATAGCTTATAAGCATCCTTTGCGTCCCGGAGATGAATTTATTGTTGGGTTAAATGTTCGTAAAGATGGTTATAAATATGTTTTTCATCAGCAAATAATTAGAAAAAGTGATGGTCAATTATGCGCAAGAGCTAAGGTTGACACCGTAGTAGTAGCTAATGGTAAGTTGATTCGTTCCTTGCCTGAATTCGAAGCTTTACTCAATTAATTATAAACTATTGCGTATATTTGTTGTTTTCTTTATATGAATTTTAAAATATTAAAGCACTATGAATAATTCCATGGATTTCTTCACTATTGAAGAAAATATAGTTAAAATGCTCAAAACAGTTTTTGACCCTGAAATACCCGTAAATATCTACGATTTAGGTTTGATCTATCGCATAGATTTTCAAGAAAATGGACATTTGGAAATAGATATGACTTTGACCACGCCTAATTGTCCGGCAGTCGATTTTATAGTTGAAGATGTATATATGAAAGTAGGTAGTGTAGAGGGAGTTAAGAGCATGAATGTGGAGATAGTTTTCGAACCCGTTTGGGATAAAAGTATGATGTCTGAAGAAGCACAATTAGAACTTGGATTTTTATAAAAATTACATTGAACAAACATTAATGCATGATATACTTTTTGTCTGATGCGCATTTAGGTTCGCGTTTAGAAACTAATCCTTTAGCTCAAGAACAGAAATTAGTAAGGTGGTTAGAGATGGTTAGTCAAGATGCTACCCATATCTATTTGCTTGGCGATATATTCGATTTTTGGTTTGAATATAGAACAGTTGTTCCTAAAGGCTTTGTGCGCTTTTTAGGTAAATTAGCTGCATTGGTAGATGCCGGTATTGAAATCCATTTTTTGATTGGTAATCATGATTTGTGGACTTTCGGATATCTTGAAAAAGAAGTGGGTCTGAAAGTGCATTATAAACCTCTGATAACCGAGCATCATGGTAAAAGGTTCTTTTTGGCACATGGGGATGGGTTGACAAATGCCGGTTCTAAGTTCAATATATTAAGGAAGGTTTTTCATTCTAATCTTGCACAACAGCTTTTTAGTTTGTTGCCGCCCTATTTTGGACAACATTTCGGCTATCATTGGTCGAAGAATAACAGAACGAAATACATGAATGATGATGATATTGAAATGAAAAATAATCAATTTAATGAGGATTTAGTTAATTTTGCAATGCACTATCAGTCTGAAAATCCCATTGATTATTTTGTTTTTGGACACAGACATATCGATCTTAAAGTGGCGCTAACCAACGATTCTCAAGTAGTGATTTTGGGAGATTTCATTAAAATTTTCTCTTATGGAGTTTTTGATGGAGAAAAGCTGACACTTCAATATTTTGAGCAAGCAAATAATTAATCCTATACATCTTCTGATTCATCCTATCAGCCTTTTATATGTTTTATACAGTTTTACAAAAAGAAATCAGATCCTTTTTTAGTTCCATCACAGCCTATATAGTCATAGCTATATTTTTGTTGGTGACCGGATTGATGCTGTGGGTCATACCCGGACAATACAATATTTTAGATGGCGGATATGCACAATTAAACGGCTTATTTGAATTGGCACCTTGGCTGTTTTTGTTTTTGTGCCCTGCTATAAGCATGAGATCCATTGCGGAAGAAAAATTTGCACAAACATGGGATTGGCTATTGAGTAAACCCATGGCTATCACCAAGATAGTGTTGGCAAAATATTTAGCAGCTTTGATTTTGGTGTTGGTGGCATTGCTACCCAGTTTAGTATCTTTAGTTTCGGTTTTATATATTGCTGAACCTGCCGGGAATGTCGATTTAGCAGCGTTTTGGGGTTCATTTATTGGACTGTTATTATTGGCAGCAGTATATTTAGCCCTTGGAATATTTGCCTCTTCCCTTTCAAAAAATCAGGTTTTTGCCTTTATCATTGCATTATCTTTATCTTTCTTTTTATTTTATGGCTTGGATTTAATAGCCATGTTTTTCCATACGGGATCAAGCATCCAGTCAGTCAAAAACTTAGGAATACATGCACATTATGCCTCAATCAGTAGGGGGGTCATTGATAGTGGCGACATACTTTATTTTTTGATAATTGCCATTTTTTGCCTATATTTGACGATTAAAAAACTACAAATAAAATAAGATTTATGATAGCAAAAAGACCCTTGATTTTGATAACTAACGATGATGGTGATACCGCAAAAGGAATACATGTATTGACTGAATTGATGATGCAATTGGGTGATGTGGTGGTAGTTGCTCCTGATGGACCGCGCTCCGGACAGTCGAATGCATTGACAGTTTATAAACCTATTCGCTATCATTTGTTGGAAGAAAGAGAGGGATTGAAACGTTTTGCTTCCAATGGTTCCCCAACAGATTGTGTGAAATTGGGACTTAATGTCGTACTTGACAGAAAACCAGATTTATTAGTTTCGGGTATCAATCATGGATCTAATGCTGCTATCAATGTAATTTATTCCGGCACTATGGGTGCAGCCCTGGAAGGCTGTTCCAACGGTGTACCTTCTATAGGATTTTCAATTTGTGATTTTCATCCGGATGCTGATTTTTCTCGTTTTGCTCCTTATATTTTAGAAATTACCAAAGAAGTATTGGAAAATGGTCTGCCAGAAGGAGTTTGTTTAAATGTCAATGCTCCTCAAACTGATTTAAAAGGTATCAAGGTCGCTAAACAATGTGCAGGTCATTGGTCGCAAGAATTTGCTCCCGCAAAGGATCCACGCGGTCAGACTTATTACTGGTTGACAGGGCATTTCCTAAATCATGAACCGGATAATAAAGATACGGACGAATGGGCATTAGCCAATGGATATGTGTCTGTTGTGCCCACTAAAGTTGACTTAACTGCCTATGAATATATAGATGATTTCACTATGCAGTTTGAGAAAGTGGCGATACAATCTAATACGCGGTAGTCTATACCTCTTTTAATTTCGCAAAATACATAGCAAAAGAGCGATACAAGAAATGTGTCCATTTTCCGAAAGGTACAATGATTAATGCCCATTGTGCAAGCACGGTCAAGTGGAAAATGTATAGCCATTTGTTGGTTTCAAGTATGTTTAAGTCGATAAATAGGCGAACTAAAAACGCACTTAATCCCATAAAGAACAGCCATATCACAAAGAACATATCAGAGGGTTGTGAATGTTTGCTTATCTCCTTGTTTTTCTTGATGCGATCGCCGACGAAATCAATGGTTACCACGAAAACGATGGCACTCACTAAATAGCCAAATCCAATGATGAGGATGTTAGATGTACCAAACCAATTCAATGCGACGGTGGTGAATAAGAGCGATAAATAGCCTATTACCAATATGAAATGCTCGAACCAGCGCAGTTGGTTGTCATCGCAGCCCAAAGCGCGATTTTGGGTGAACA
>CAYPYZ010000021.1:0-17654 GCA_964414805.1 uncultured Paludibacter sp. | reverse complement strand
GGGATGTTGAATCGTTGAATTATTGAAACGTTGAACATTCAACGAAAAACAAATAAAACTTAGCAGGATGTAGGGAATGACATTGACCAATTTCACCAATAAAACCAAGGAGAAAAGCGTTAAAAATCTCCACTGTTTGAGCAACGAAGTTGCGAGTTTGGAGATTTCAGCTTTTCGACTGCCAGTTTTATAAGTGAAATTGGGCTAAGTCTTGACTTTTTGCACACTTTTTTGTCAAGAAAAATGTGTGATAATGGAATTGACTTTTTTGTTTCCTTTTTGGGTCAAGCCAAACAGGAAGGTAAAAAATGAAGAAACAAAAATCAGAAGATCCCGAATTAAGTTCAGAAAGACAAACAAAGAAATTTAAAATAATTATAAGAATAAAAACATGGCAAAATTAGAATCCTCCTTCAAAAACATGCTGATAGTCCTGACAGCCATTTCATTGGTGTCAGCTTTAGCATTAGGAACCGTCTATAACCTTACGAAAGACCCCATTGAGGCAGCTAAAAAGGCTAAACAAGAAAATGCCATCAAAGAGGTTTTGCCGACCTACGACCGCTTGGAGGACGCCATTACGCTGCAATTAGACGGCTTGACCGATCCTTTTGTGCTTTATAAGGCTTACGATAATAATGAATTTATAGGAGCAGCCGTTCAAACCTATTCCAAAAATGCCTTTAGTGGCGAAATTAAAATCATGGTGGGTTTTGATGCCAATGGCAATATAGTCGATTATGCTGTTTTGGAACAAATGGAAACGCCGGGTTTGGGTACCAAAATAGTCGATTGGTTTAAAACCGAAAAAGGCAAACAAAATATCCTTGGTATGCACGGCGGTTCAGAGCAGTTGAAAGTCAGTAAAGACGGCGGAAACATTGATGCCATCACAGCTGCCACTATCTCTTCAAGAGCTTTTTTGGAAGCTGTAAATTTTGCGTATCAGGCTTTGTTAGAACAACTTCCGCAAAATGTGGATAATTCGGAAATAGCTCTTATTTTGGAAGAAGATGCAGAAACATCTGATTTTTCGGAAGATGCAGAAACGCTTGCAACAAATGAAATAAATGAATTGATAGAAACACAAGAATAAATCAATAAAACATTAAGCATCAATTAATTAATTCAAACCTATAATGTCAAAAAATTCAAACATACAGACACTCTTAAATGGGATTATCAAGGAAAATCCGGTGTTTGTGCTACTTTTGGGGATGTGTCCTACTTTGGGAACTACCTCTTCAGCCATCAACGGTTTGGGGATGGGTTTAGCAACGACCTTCGTGTTGGTAGCTGCTAATGTGGTGATTTCCTTGCTGAAAAACCTGATACCTGACAAAGTGCGTATTCCTGCATTTATAGTGGTGGTAGCCAGCTTCGTGACCTTGGTAGAAATGGTGATGCAGGCCTATATACCGGCATTATACGAAAGCTTGGGACTATTCATACCTTTGATAGTGGTGAACTGCATTGTGCTCGGTCGTGCCGAAGCTTTTGCTGCTAAAAACACCGTATTCAAATCCTTATTGGATGGCGTGGGTATGGGGTTGGGTTTCACCTTAGCCCTCACCGTACTTGGTACCGTTCGGGAATTTTTGGGAACTGGTCAGGTCTTTAGCCTCACCATCTTCTCCGAACAATACGGCATGCTGCTCTTCGTCCTTGCACCCGGTGCTTTCATCGCGTTGGCGTATTTAATTGCGATATTTAATCGGATAAAAACCACACAATCATGACCTACATTTTAATCTTCATTTCAGCCGTTTTTGTGAACAATATCGTATTGTCACAATTCTTGGGAATATGTCCTTTTTTGGGGGTTTCTAAAAAAATTGATACTGCGCTTGGTATGGCGGGTGCCGTGGCTTTCGTGATGACGGTCTCAACAGTAATCACCTTTATCGTGCAAAAAACAATATTAGAACCTTTTAATATTGCCTTTCTGCAAACCATTACTTTTATCCTGATCATCGCATTCTTAGTGCAATTAGTGGAAATTATCCTGAAAAAAGTTTCTCCTGCACTATACCAAGCCTTAGGCGTGTTTTTACCCCTAATCACCACCAATTGCGCCATTTTAGGAGTCGCTATCATGGTGATACAAAAGGACTTAAGCCTACTCGGAAGCGTGGTTTTTGCCATCTCAACAGCCATAGGTTTCGGTTTGGCATTAATTCTCTTTGCAGGCATCAGAGAACAATTAAATTTAGTATCTTTGCCCCGCGGAATGAAAGGAACGCCTGCAGCACTCTTGGTAGCAGGATTGTTAGCCATGGCGTTTATGGGATTTGCTGGTATTGTATAATCGCGGGTTCAAACCCTGTTTACCGCTCTTGAGTTTATAATTCGTAATTCGTAATTGATAATTCGTAATTTAATTGTGTTAGACAAATCAATCAAAAAAGTTGTGCTCTTAGGTTCGGGAGCTTTAAAAATCGGACAAGCAGGTGAATTTGATTATTCGGGAGCACAGGCACTTAAAGCCATGCGAGAAGAAGGTATAGAAACGGTGCTCATCAATCCCAATATCGCTACTATACAGACTTCAGAAGGCATAGCCGACAAGGTCTATTTCCTACCCATTACTCCCTATTTTGTAGAAAAAGTTATTATTAAAGAAAAGCCAGACGGAATATTATTAGCCTTTGGCGGACAAACAGCCCTCAATTGTGGGGCTGAGTTGTATATGGCTGGTACACTCGCTAAACATGATGTGCGTGTGTTAGGTACTTCCGTAGATGCTATTATGGTAACGGAAGACCGCGATCTTTTCGTAAAGAAATTAGACGAAATAGAAGCTAAAACACCTATTTCACAAGCTGTTGAAAATTTAGATGATGCACTTGCTTTCGCAAAAAAAATCGGATTCCCCGTCATGGTGCGCTCTGCCTACTCCTTAGGGGGATTGGGCTCCGGCATCTGCAATAACGAAAAAGAATTTATTGAACTTTGCAAAAGTGCTTTGGCACATTCTAAACAAATCCTGGTGGAGGAATCCCTGAAAGGATGGAAAGAGATTGAGTTTGAGGTCATACGCGATAAAAATGATCATTGTTTTACCGTCGTTCCTATGGAGAATTTTGACCCATTAGGCATACATACCGGTGAAAGTATAGTGGTGGCACCCATCATTACTTTAAAGCAAGAACAGATTGATTTGTTGGAAGAAGTGGCGCGCAAAGTGGTGCGGCATATAGGCATAGTGGGCGAATGTAATATACAATATGCTTTTAATGCCCTTACCAACGACTATCGCATCATTGAAATCAATGCTCGTCTGAGTCGCTCTTCCGCTCTGGCATCCAAAGCTTCCGGATATCCTTTGGCATTTGTGGCAACCAAATTAGCTTTGGGTTACAGCTTGGATGAAATTGGAGAAATGGGTACGCCCAACTCTGCTTATGCGGCTCCGAAAGTGGACTATATGATAGTGAAAATTCCACGTTGGGACTTGACTAAATTTCAAGGTGTTAGTCGTGAAATAGGTTCTTCCATGAAATCCGTGGGCGAGGTGATGTCCATAGGACAATCTTTCGAAGAGGTGATACAGAAAGGTTTACGCATGATAGGACAAGGCATGCATGGCTTTGTTGGCAATAGAGATTTGACTTTTGATAATATAGAAGATGCGCTTTCTAAACCTACAGATTTACGTATATTCGCCATTGCGGATGCTTTCGAAAAAGGCTATTCCGTCCAAGAAATTGAGGCATTGACTCAAATCGACCCTTGGTTTTTATCCAAATTAGAAAATATCTACCTATATACTAAGGTATTAAAACAATATAACAAGATAGCCGACCTTCCGGCTGATGTCTTGCAAGAAGCCAAACGTCTCGGTTTCTCCGATTTCCAAATTGCACGCTATGTGGAAAATCCAAATAGCACCATGGAAAAAGAGGTTTTGCAAGTACGGAATCATCGCAAGAATTTGCAAGTTTTACCCGCTATCAGTCGCATACATGCAGTAGCTTCCGCAAATCCGGAAGATACCAATTACCTGTATTTTACTTACGGAAAATCGGAATCCTATCAATGGAAACATTCGGATAAAGAGGCTGTAATCGTCTTGGGTTCCGGTGCTTATCGCATTGGATCTTCTGTGGAGTTTGACTGGTGTTCGGTGAATGCAGTAGAAACTGCTCGTAAATTGGGCTATGCTTCCGTGATGATTAATTACAATCCTGAAACGGTTTCTACGGATTATGATATGTGCGATCGCCTGTATTTCGATGAACTTTCTTTCGAAAGGGTGATGGATGTGGTAGATATTGAAACACCCAAAGGCGTGATTTTGTCGGTGGGTGGACAAATCCCCAATAATCTGGCAACCAAATTAGACAGACAGCAAGTGCCTATTTTGGGAACTACGGCAGCTTCGATTGATAGAGCAGAAAACCGCCATAAGTTCTCCAGCATGTTGGATGAGTTGAAGATTGACCAGCCTCGTTGGAAAGAATTAACCAATTTTGATGAGATTGATGCCTTTATTGATGAAGTTGGATTTCCTGTGTTGATTCGTCCGTCTTATGTGCTTTCCGGTGCTGCCATGAATGTTTGTCACACCAAAGACCAAATGCGTAAGTTTTTATCTCTTGCAGCAAAAGTGTCTAAGCAATATCCGGTGGTGGTTTCTGAGTTTTTACTGAATGCCAAAGAGATAGAATTTGATGCTGTTGCCCAAAATGGCGAGGTGGTAGAATATGCCATTTCAGAACATGTGGAATTTGCAGGTGTGCATTCTGGTGATGCAACTTTGGTGTTCCCGGCACAGAAAATCTATTTCGAAACTATGCGCCGCATCAAGAAAATTTCTAAAAAGATAGCCAAAGAATTGCAGATTAGTGGCCCATTTAATATTCAGTTTTTAGCGAAAGAAAACTATATCAAAGTTATCGAATGTAACTTGCGCGCATCACGTTCTTTCCCCTTTGTTTCCAAGGTGATAAGGCGTAATTTTATAGAGACTGCTACCCGCATCATGTTGGATGCACCTTACAGTAAGCCCGATTCTTCTGTGTTCGATATAGAACATATAGGCGTGAAGGCATCGCAGTTTTCCTTTGCGCGCTTGCACAATGCCGATCCCATTTTAGGAGTTGATATGGCTTCCACAGGCGAAGTAGGCTGCATAGGAGACGATTATCCTGAAGCTATTTTGAAAGCTTTATTGTCCGTAGGCTTTGAAATTCCTAAAAAGAATATATTGGTATCTTCTGGTGAACCTAAGTCCAAAGTAGAATTGATGGAAGCTATGCGACAGTTGCAAAACAAGGGTTATAAGATTTATGCTACTCGCGGTACACAACGTTTCTTGGCAGAAAATGGCGTAGAAGCCATAGCTGTTCAGTGGCCGGATGAAGAGGGTGCTTTGAATGTCAAAAACATGATTTCCAACAAGCAATTTGATTTGGTGGTGAATATACCCAAAAATACGACCGAACGTGAGCTTAGCAACGATTATGAAATACGGCGTGGTGCGATTGATTTCAACATCCCATTGCTGACAAATGCCCGTTTAGCCTCTGCCTTTATTCAGGCATTTTGCAGTCTTCCTTTGGATAAGGTGAAGATTAAGAGCTGGGACGAATACTAAGTTTAAGGCTTTATACCAATAAGAATTAAGCTTCTATTGTGTCTTGTTTTTCCTTATTCCATAAAAATGTCGTATCTTTGCCCGCCAAATAAAGTATTATGTATTTAGAAAATACGATACAAAAGATTGTAAAGAACGCTGTATCAGAACTATACTCTACTGAACTTGCATTAGATCAAGTACAAATTCAGAAGACGAGGAAAGAATTTGAAGGGGATTTGACAGTGGTGGTGTTTCCTTTTGTGAAAGCAGCACGCAAATCACCGGAAGATACAGCTAAAGAGATTGGAGGATTCCTACAGGCTAATAATGAGCAGATTACCAACTTCAACGTAATCAAAGGATTTCTCAATCTTACCATCAGTAAACAGTACTGGTTGGATTTGTTGAACAAAATCAACGCTACGGCTGATTTTGGTAACAATGAAGATGGCCAAAACCAAATTGTGATGGTGGAATACTCTTCACCCAACACCAATAAGCCTTTACATTTAGGACATATACGCAATATCTTATTGGGACATGCAATTGCTCAAATCCAACAAGCGAATGGCTATCAGGTAGTTAAAACCAATATCGTGAATGATAGGGGTATACATATTTGTAAATCTATGCTTGCGTGGAAACTATTTGGAAAGAACGAAACACCTGAAAATACAGGTCTTAAAGGCGATCACTTAGTAGGTAAATACTATGTGGCATTTGATCAGGCTTATAAGGATGAGGTGAAAGCGCTGATTCAACAAGGCATGACCGATGAAGAGGCTAAAAAGTCTGCACCTTTGATTCAACAAGCACAACAAATGTTGTTAGCTTGGGAAAATCATGATCCTGAGGTGGTTGCTTTATGGGAAATGATGAATAGTTGGGTGTATGCCGGCTTTGATGTAACTTACCAAAATTTAGGAGTGGATTTTCATAAAATCTATTATGAATCACAAACCTATTTGGAAGGGAAGTCTAAAGTGGAAGAAGGCTTGGCAAAAGGCGTATTTTACGAAAGAGAAGATGGCTCGGTATGGGCTGATTTGACCGCCGAAGGCTTGGATGAAAAATTGTTGTTGCGCGCCGACGGCACTTCCGTATATATGACGCAAGATATTGGTACAGCAGCCTTGCGCTATGCTGATTACGACATTCACAAAATGGTATATGTGGTTGGTAATGAGCAAAATTACCATTTCCAAGTATTGGCTATTTTGTTAGATAAATTGGGATTTGCTTGGGGCAAAGATTTATTGCATTTCTCCTACGGCATGGTGGAGTTGCCTGATGGCAAAATGAAGAGTAGGGAAGGTACAGTGGTGGATGCAGATGATTTGATGCAGGAAATGATAGATACTGCACATAATATCGCACTTGAATTAGGTAAATCGGACACTAATTCCCCTGAAGAATTGCAAGAAGTCGCTCGTATGGTCGGTTTAGGTGCTTTGAAGTATTTTATTCTGAAAGTAGATCCTAAAAAGAATATGATTTTCAATCCGGACGAATCTATTGATTTCAATGGAAATACAGGTCCGTTTATTCAATATACACATGCACGTATCAAATCTGTATTGCGGAAGGCAGAGGAGATGGGCATAGATTACAAACAAGCTGTGCAAACTGATTTGGATATTGCTGAGAAAGAAAGCAATTTGATTCAATTAATTGCCGCTTATCCCGCTATTGTGAAAGAAGCCGGTCAACAGTATAGCCCGGCCGTTATTGCTAATTATATATATGAATTAGTTAAAGAATACAATCAGTTTTACCACGATTTTTCTATCTTAAAAGAAGAGAATACCCAACACAGACATTTCCGTTTAGTGTTGTCGGTCACCATTGCTAACTTGATTAATAAAGGAATGAGCCTACTTGGCATAGATGTTCCTGAACGTATGTAAAATCAAACCATTACCCTATTATTTAATTTATTCTATTTTGAGTTTTAGTATTAACTACAACCTAAAATTATGTTTGTACGAATTTTTATATCATTTATTTTATTGTTAATCTCTTGTAAGAACTACTTCGTTTCCGAAGGTGTTTTCACAAGTAAAAATCAGACCCCTGCGGAGTTTGTCACTGACACCTTGCGTGTTGCGACTCTCTACGGATCGTCTTCCTATTTTAATTATGGCTCGGATGAGTTGATGGGTTATGATTATGAATTGGCTACTAATTTTGCTGAACAGCATAATTTTCCTATAAAGTTTTATTTAGCTTCCACGGAAGATGAAATGAAGACCATGTTGCGTCGTAAACAGGTGGATTTGATAGCCTATGATCTGTATGAAACCAAAGCGCTGAAAAAGTATTATGATTTTGTGGCACATCAAGATGACTCCTATATGGTATTGGTGCAAGAGATTGGTGTACATACCGTAAGTAGTTTGGATGAATTGCGTGGCCGGACTATCCACGTAATTGAAAATTCCATTTTTCACGAGCGTTTGAAAGCCTTGAATAAGGAAATGGATAATACCATTGACATCCAATTATTGAACGATAGTGTTACCGTTGACCAAGCCATTAATATGGTGTTACAAAGGGAAATAGCTTATACTTTAGCTTATTACAAAACGGCTACTCAGTATAAAGAGTTTTTCAGACGATTGGATTGTCGCGTTGCCATTGGCTTACCGCAAAAAAATGGTTGGCTGATAAGCAAGTACGAACCTGCTTTGAAGTTGATGTTTGCTGCTTGGGAAACCGATCCTCAGACTGAATTATTTAAGTCGCGTTTATTCCAGAAATATAAGATTAAGAATCCCTATTTTATGACTAAGCGCGTCAATATACCCCGTGGAGCTATATCTCCTTATGACAATCTTTTCAAGTTTTATGCGCAAGAATTACAGTGGGATTGGCGGATTTTGGCTGCTATCGCTTATCGTGAATCCGGTTTTGATTCTACGCAAGTATCGCGTGTGGGAGCTTCCGGTTTGATGCAATTAATGCCCACTACAGCTGCAAGGTTTGGTTTGGAAGGTAAGGATATTTTCAATCCTGAATTGAATATCTCGGCAGGTGTACAATACCTTAAGAGTTTAAATATGATGTTTAGAAGGATAGAAGATAAGGAGGAGCGCATGAAATTTATGTTGGCTTCCTATAATTCCGGTCCTGCACATATTTTAGATGCCATGGCATTGGCTGAAAAATATGGCAAAAATCCGCATATTTGGTTCGAACATGTGGAATATTACCTTTCAAAATCCAACGATCCTGAGTATTATAATGATGAAGTGGTCAGGTATGGAAAATTTGGTCCGACCGAAACCATTAGGTATGTGCGGAATACGCTCAATACTTACGAAAAATATAAAGAACGCGTTTGACTAATTTAATAATGCGTACATTTGTAGCATCAAAAATGAATAATTTAATCGAAAGATATCATTAAATTGTATGTTTAACTAAAACATTTATTTTATGTCATTAAAGAAAAACATCATCGCATTGCGACAAAAGAAAGCCCAGATACAGATGGGTGGTGGTAAGAAAGCCATTGAGAAGCAAGCTGCGATGGGGAAAATGACTGCTCGTGCACGTCTGTTGTATTTATTGGATGTAAATTCTTTCCATGAATATGATATGTTCGTTGAGCATGAGGAGCGTAATTTCGGTATGGATGCTAAAGAATTGGCCGGTGATGGTGTAATCACAGGAACGGGTACTATCACTGGTGCTCCTGTTTGTGTGTATGCACAAGACTTTACAGTGATGGGTGGTTCTTTGGGTTTGAAACATGCTAGAAAAATTACTAAAATTATGGACCATGCCTTGAAAATGAAAGTGCCTATTATCGGTATTAACGACTCCGGTGGTGCTCGTATTCAAGAAGGTATTGGTGCATTGGCTGGCTATGGCGAGATTTTCTATCGCAATACCATGGCATCAGGCGTTATTCCCCAAATTTCTGTGATTTTAGGTCCTTGTGCCGGTGGTGCGGTGTATTCTCCTGCGCTGACAGACTTTGTGTTTGTGGTGGAAAATATCTCTAAAATGTTTATTACCGGTCCGAATGTGATTGAAACCGTTTTAGGTGAGAAGATTTCTCAAGAGGATTTAGGTGGTGCTCGTGTACATGCTGAAATTACTGGTAATGCACATTTCTTTGCACAGTCTGAAATTCAATCTTTGAACCAAATCAAGGAATTAATTGCTATGATTCCCCATAGTAATGAAAAAAAGGCTGAGAAAACAACCCCTAAAAAACCTACAGTAAATAAGAATTTAGAGAATATAATTCCTGCTGATCCAAAACAACCTTATGACGTTCGTGAAGTGATTCATGCACTGACTGATGAATCGAAATTTATTGAGGTTCAAGAGCTTTGGGCGCAAAATATAGTGATAGGTTTTGGACGTATGGAGGGTGAGACTATTGGTTTTGTTGCTAATCAACCCATGTATTTGGCAGGTGTTTTAGATTGTGATGCATCAGATAAGGCTGCTCGTTTTATCCGCTTCTGCGATGCCTTTAATATTCCTATTGTGACTTTGGAAGATATGCCGGGTTATTTACCGGGTGTTGACCAAGAGCATGCCGGCGTTATTCGTCATGGTGCCAAGATGTTATATGCTTATTCAGAAGCAACTGTTCCCAAAATTACAGTGATTTTGCGCAAGGCTTATGGTGGTGGTTATATTGCTATGAACTCGCGTCACTTGGGTGCAGACTTTATGTTTGCTTGGCCAAGTGCTGAAATTGCAGTGATGGGTCCGGAAGGCGCTGCCAACATTATTTTCCGTAAGGAAATTATGGAAGCGGAAGATCAAGATGTGATGCGTCAACAAAAAGTGGATGAGTATATTGAGAAATTTGCTAATCCTTTTGTGGCTGCCGCAAAGGGCTATATTGATGCCGTGATTGAACCTTCTGAAACACGCGATTTGGTATTGCATGCCTTGGAAGTTTCTAAGGATAAGGATGATTATCGTCCGAAGAAAAAACATGGAATTCCTCCATTTTAATCGATTGGGAAATGCTATCTTGTTATTGGTCTTATGGATGTTAAATAGCAAGTTAGTTTTCAGAAAATATTCATTTCAAAAATAGATTATTATGGCAAAAAAGAACATAGATCTTGTTGATTTCGCTGTTACCGCTAGGAAATACAAAACGAAATTAACAGGGAAATTTAAGAACAGAAAGGTTTGGGAAGACCCAGATCCTTATGAAATTCAATCTTTTATTCCGGGAACTATCATAGAAATTTCTGTGCAAGAAGGGGAAGTGGTAGAAGAAGGGGCTCCTTTGTTGATTTTAGAGGCTATGAAAATGATGAATCGTATTCAGATGCCCTTTACAGCTAAAATCAAGAAAATCAATGTGGCAGTAGGCGATAAAGTGCCCAAGGATACATTGATGATTGAATTAGAAGCTTCGGAAGAAGAGGAGGATGAATAGTTTCCTTGATAGGAATTATTCTAATTAAATGATGATGTTTCCTAAATATCCAACCGCAAAGTAGCAGTTGGATATTTAGGAAACATTTTTAGTCTAATACCCTGACAGTTAATGGATATTTGAGCTTTTTATTAAAGTCTTGTACTGCAGTCAGCCAATCCTTTTGCGTAGCAAATTGCTGCTGTCCTGCACCACCGAAATAATAAACCAATTTCTCTCCTACAGTATAATTGCTAATCAATAAAGCATGCATTTTTTGGATTTTGTATTCGCTGTCTTCCGGCGTAATAATCCCTGCAAAGGTTTTGATAGTCTCGTTTTGCTCGTTTTGACAAACAGCATCTTCTCCATAAATAATTAGGCCGGCAGCCTTTTGCAGACTTCCTTTTCCTTTATGTAAAAACAGACCTGCCGCTAATTGTATTTCCTGCTTTTCGCCTTCTAAACTAACCACTGCTTTATTCATTACAGAGCCAGCATCTATACTGATAATTACCTTTTGTTGGTATTGTTTTCCATTGATATCTACGTTTAAATAACCTAAGGCAAAGCTTGTGCGCAACGGACCATTATCCATTATTTTAAGTTTTTCATAAGCCTTACCAATAACCAATTCGCCATTCACAATAGGACTGATTCCACCGGCTCCTAAAGAGTTTCCAACTTCATAGCAATCCATAATTTTACCTTTTGCACCCCCCTCATTTGAGTTGTTTAATGCCTCAAGTGACAATTCAGCTGTGTTTTTTACCAATAAACTGATACCATTATTGGCGTTGGCGTCAGCATCAGTAGCACCACTAACTTTATAGGCTGCTATATCATTTTCCCAAACAAAATTATGCTTTTCTTCATTTTGAAATGCAGCGGTAGCAGCTTGTTGTGGTGTCGCTTTCCCACGAACAAATGTATAGGTGTTTTTACTACCTGTCTTTATATTTACCGGGAAGATAATGGATTGTACAGACTTTTTTCCATTATAAATAAGCTGATAAGGAACTTCATTTTTATCTTCATCCACCAATGCAAAATTGATATTTAAAGGAGAACTAAATTCAGAAGCTGCAATTTCAACCATTTCGTTTTCCCTGTCAAATGGATATTGGTTAATAACTTCAATGGTTTTTTGTGCATAAGAAAAACCTATAAAACTTAATAATACTACAATTAATTGAATCTTCTTTTGTCGCATCACAAACTTAATTTAAAATAAAAAAACAGCAAATTTACAGATAAAAATACGGTTTGCAAATAAATTTTAACTTCTTAAGGTCTTAAAATTAAATTTGTATTTTTCTTTAAAATTCAACTTTAGTTGCAGACTATATTACAAAAATCTAAATTTTTCCCTTACATTTGTAAGATGCTGAGCGACTATTTAACTAAGACTATCTTTGCATCTTTTCCTTTTGAGCCTACCGAGCAACAAAGGGAATTGATACATTTATTGGGTGATTTTCTGACAGATACTACTGCTAAAAAAGCATTTTTATTGAAAGGTTATGCCGGTACAGGTAAGACAACCATAGTCAGCGCTTTGGTGAAAGCAATGCGAGTGTTGAAACAAAATACTGTTTTAATGGCTCCTACCGGTCGTGCAGCCAAAGTCCTAAGCGGTTATGCCGATTATCCCGCTTATACCATTCATAAAAAAATCTATAGACAAAAAGCCTTAGGAGAATATGCTTTTCAATTGATGGACAATCTACATAAAAACACTTTATTTGTTGTAGATGAAGCATCTATGATCTCTAATACCGGTGCTGACGCAGATTTTGGAAGTGGTTATTTATTGGATGATTTAATACGCTATGTCTTTAATGGTCAACATTGTAGCCTGCTGCTTTTGGGCGATACCGCTCAATTACCTCCCGTTATGCAAGAAACCAGTGTAGCCTTACAAACCAATAGATTAGAGGCTTATGGTCTGAAAGTGAAAGCTTTTACACTTACGCAAGTGGTACGTCAGGCATTAGAAAGTGGTATTTTGTATAATGCTACCTTGTTGCGGCAGCAATTATCGGAAGAGAATACCCATGATTATCCTTCTCTAATATTAGAGAAATTCCCTGATATACAAGCTTTAAGCGGTATGGACTTGGTTGAAAAAGTGCAGCAATCATATGATGCTTCCGGTGTGGAGCAAAGCATAGTAATTACCCGTTCAAACAAACGTGCTAATTTGTATAATAACGGCATTCGCAATAGGGTGTTGATGCGTGAAGAGGAGTTGTCGAATGGTGATTTACTGATGATTACGCGCAATAACTATTTTTGGAATAAGCCTTATCAAGAAATAGATTTTATAGCCAATGGGGATATTGTGGAAGTAGTACGCATTGGAAAGCATCATCAAATGTATGATTTTCGTTTTGCTGAGCTTACCTTGCGTTCATTAGATTTTGGGTGGGAGATAGATGCGATGATTTGGTTGGACAGCTTACAATCAGAGACTCCCAAGCATATGTCGGATTTAAGTCGTACTTTATTTGAAAGGGTTGCTGAAGATTATGCAGCTATAAAAAATAAGCGAGAGCGTTATAAAAAGATATTTGAAAACGAATACTTCAATGCTTTACAATTGAAGTACGCTTATGCGGTTACTTGCCATAAAGCGCAGGGCGGTCAGTGGGAAAATGTGTTTATTGATGCCGGTATGATGCCCGATGCAGTAATAGATCGCAATTATTACCGTTGGTTATATACGGCCATTACACGTGCTACCAAGCAGGTATATTTGGTGAATTACAATCCTTTAGATAAAAAGGATTAAGCCATAAATTTTTTATTTAACTTTGTAGTTGAAAATAGGTCACAGTTTTTTATGGAAATAATCGTTTGGATAGGGTTTTCGCAAGGACTTTTTGCAGCATTATTGATGTTTACAAAGAAAGAAAGTTCTTTGTCAGATAAGATTTTATCCGGCTGGCTGACTTTATTTGCCATAGAATTTTTGACTTGCGGATTAGATTATCAGCTTTACGGGCGACCATTACTCTCCAGCTCATTTTTATTATTCAATCCGGCTTTATTTTTATATGTAAGTTCCCTTACCCGTCAGAAATTCAAATTAAAATGGGTACAATTGCTTCATTTACTACCTTTTATAATCTTTGAAATCAGTGCTTACGTCATCAAGGAACCCTTTTATTTAGATGGTTTTTTTATGTTCGATCGCACCTATGCATTCCGTATAGCTTTCGTTATTGCCAATTTTCTATCTTGGTCATTTTATAATCCTTTGAGTTTATATTTTGTACATAAGCACCGCATGCACTTACGTGATGAAAAATCGAATATCGAGCAGAATGAAAGTCTTGGTTGGATATTAAGCGTAGCTATTTTTTATGTAGCTTATTGCGTCATCGCAGTGTTATTAGGCGTATTAGTTTATTTTGTTGATTTCTTGCCTTTATTGCCGCATATGTATAATTATGTAGTATTGTTACTCATAGTTTATCTTTTAAGTTTTTATGGATTAAGGCAGGAGGTTTTCCCCAAAGAGTTATTGAGTAATGGTGACGAGGAGGAAGATGACATACCCTATAAACACTCGGTTTTGAGTGAAGCAGACAAAGCTTCCATTCAAGCCAAAATTTTGCGCTATTTTGAGCGTAAAGAAGTCTATTTGAATCCAGATTTGAATATGGATGCCTTATCGAAAGCCTTAGATATTCCCAAGTATCAATTGACAGAAGTACTAAATACCACTATAGGTAAGAACTTTTTCCAATTTGTAAATGCTTATAGGGTAGAGGAAGTCAAGCGCATGCTTGCCGATCCCAAAAACATGTATTCCATTGAAGCCATAGGTTATGATTGCGGCTTTTCCAGCAAATCCTCCTTTTACAAAGAATTTAAGCGCATAACAGGAATGACCCCTGCGGAGTATAAGGGGCAGTTGTGATGGGGGGGGGATCTTGGAACATCCCCACCACCCCAACCTTTAGTATCCTCTCAAAACCTACTTATTGAATACTTCTAATTATTCAACATGCCTTTCTTCCTTGATCACCTCAATTACTTTGTCAAGAGTCAAATTTACTCCTTTTTCATTTCCTCTATCTCGTAAATTGGTAATCCAAAGTACTTTACCCTCCTTGTTGATTAGGATGCATTTTCCCATGCCGCCATCAACTTCTCCCAATTCAGGAGGATTAATTGCTTCAAGGAAACTTTTATATTTTTGTTTCTCTTTTAGATTTGTTTCTATGAAAGTTATCTTTTTTTGCGTCCTACTTTTAAAACTACTACTCATACTTGAAGTCCGTTTTTTAAAAATACGACCGTTTTGTTCTGCTATTCTTCTATCATTGTAGCGTTTTTAAAACTTATGATATGAATAGAAAATTGCTGATATGGCTAATGGTTTTTTGCTTGACTAATTTGCAAGCACAGAGTCTATTTGAAGATGCAGGCATGGATCTGAGTAGCAGTAGCACTTCTTCTTCGGAAGTGGAATTTAATGGCTATGGTCGTGGTGCCGCTTTTGGTGGGGGAGAACAATATGAACTGGCCTCTGCTTTCGCTGAAATCTCCTTGCAAACTAAGCTGAAAAGTCGAGAAGCCTTGTTCAATAGCGATATTCGCTTACGCAAAGGAATGATGTTCCAAGAGGATAATCAATTAATTGAAATCAAGGAATTATATGCTGGATATAACTCTAACTCGTTCGACTTGCTAATAGGTAATCAATTAATCAATTGGGGAAGAACGGACGGTTTTAATCCTACTAATAATATTACTCCCAACGATTATTTTTTCTTAACGGCCGATCCGGACGATCAGAAAATCTCCAATTTTATGCTTCGTATGCAATATAGATTTTCTTCTCAAATCGATATTGATATCGTTGCCGTCCCGTTTTTTAAACCTTCTGTTTATCGCTTTGATTTATTTGATATGAATCAGGAAATGAATGTGGATATTCCCTGGATTACTTTACCAACCATGCAAGTAGATGTGGATTTCAATCCTTTGGCATTGCCAGAAAGAAAATTATCCAATGGTAGCTTGGGTGCCAGATTGAATTTTGAATTACCAAAAATTGGTTTTGCGGTTTCGTATTTTGGTGGTTACGACCATTATCATGGATTTGATTTAAAGGAATTTGAATTTGATCTTTTGAATACTCAAAATCCTATTCAAATCCAATATCAACCGCAAGTGTATAAGAAAAAAACCATAGGTTTTGATATGGCATTGCCTTTCCCACAATTTTTACTAAAAGCAGAAGCTGCTTATAATATTGTAAAAAATAAAGATAGTGTGATGTATATTCCCAATAGCGATTTTCGCTATGTGATAGGAATTGAGAAAATGTGGAATGATTATGTGTTTATAGTTCAGTATATTGGAAGTATGGTGACTGATTTCACACCTTTAAAAGAGCCTGTAATGACAGGCGTGGATGATTGGGATTGGACTAACCCTGAAAGCTGGACACAACCACAAATACAATTGCCTACCGATTTTGCTGATGATATGGTACTATACCAAAGTCGCATGTTTAATCGACTAATTTTTAATCAGGCTACTGAGTATAACCATGCCTTTGCATTGACTGCTACCAAGTCTTTTGCACATGATGCCTGGAATGCTGAGTTTACGGCTTATTATAATCTGATCACCAAGGAATCTATACTAAGACCTAAATTGACTTGGAAAGTTAATGATTATTTGTCTGCTACTGCCGGAGTAAATTATATGCACGCTAAACATCCGACTTTATTTCACTACTCATCAAAAATTATGAATGGTGGATTTATCGAATTGAAAGTGAGTTTTTGACGTTTTGCACCCATGCAAAAGGTAAAATTATATGAAGTATTCATGTTTAAATTATAACCCTCTATATGTCCCGTATAAAAAAATCTATGTTTGTTATTCGCTACCGTTGGTGGATAATTACTATAACATCCGCATTGGTACTGTTATCGGTAATCAGGTTATTTCAAATTCAAATTAATCCTGACTTGGAGTCTTACTTGCCTGATAAAATGCTATCACGGCAGCATTCCCTACTTATCGATGAGATCTTTGGAGAGGAGGAACCTCTGCTGATAGTCATAGAAAGTGATGATGTTTTAGCAGCCGAGACTTTAGAACGTATTCAAAATATCAGCGAAAGTTTTGAAAATAGTGGTAATTTCAATCATGTGTTTTCCTTGTTTCAAACGAAAAATATTCGTTCGGAAGAGGGCTTTATGTTGGTGAATCCTGTGGTGAGCTATATCCCTCAGACTGATGAAGAACGTGAATTGCTTCGTGAAAGCATACGCGATAATAAATTAGCTTATGGTTTAGTGGTCTCTGAGGACTTCCAAACAGCCTTGATTATTTCAAGTTCTGATAAATCCTTGACCGATGAGGAATTAATCGGTTATGTGAATGAAACTATTGCTGAATATCCAGGGACTGAAGATCTGTATATGACCGGCCAAGCTTTTTTACGTAAAGAAGCAAACGAGAAAATCCTACGTGATTTATTGGTGTTATTACCCGTGGGTTTGTTGTTGATGTTTTTCATGCTCTGGCTTTCTTTCCGAGAATTAAAAGCCGTATTTTTACCTTTTGCAGTGGTAGTGTTCTCTATTATTGTGTCCATAGGATTGATTCCAGTATTTGGTTGGGAATTGAGCATAATAGGCATAT
>CAYPYZ010000020.1:0-17688 GCA_964414805.1 uncultured Paludibacter sp. | reverse complement strand
TTATCTGTTAACCTCTTATGAAAAATGAAATAATACTATACCAATCTGAAGAATTGTCTGAAAGAATTGAAGTAAAATTAGAAGATGAAACTGTCTGGCTGACACAGCAGCAAATGGCTATTTTATTCCAACAAACAAAACAAAACATTAGTTTACATATTAATAATTGTTTCCGAGAAGAAGAATTAGAGCACGATTCAGTTGTCAAGGAATCCTTGACAACTGCCAGGGATGGAAAAAACTACAAAGTAAGATTCTATAGTCTTGATGTAATAATTTCTGTTGGTTATCGCGTAAAATCCAAGCAAGGAACTCAATTCCGTATTTGGGCTACTCGCATTTTAAAGGAATATTTGATAAAAGGTTATGCTATTAATAACCGGATACACTTGTTAGAAGACAAAATAGTTGAAATTGACAACAGAGTAAATAAAATCGATCTGCAAATACAATCTAAAAACCTTCCTACACAAGGTGTTTTTTTCAATGGACAAATTTTCGATGCTTATATATTAGCTTCTAAAATCATTCGTTCAGCCAAAGACAGTATCATCCTTATTGATAATTATATAGATGAAAACACATTGATTCATCTTAGCAAAAAAGGCAAAAATATAAAGGTGTTTTTATTAACAAAATCCCTTAACAAACAATTGTTATTAGATGTTCAAAAAGTTAATGAGCAATACCGTAATTTTGAAATAAGGCATTTCAATTTAAGTCATGATAGATTTTTAATTATCGATAATACAGAGATTTATCATATAGGCGCATCCTTGAAAGACTTAGGAAAGAAATGGTTTGCATTTTCAAAATTGGAACAAAAATCTATTGCGTCTTTAATGGAAAAAATTGAATTAGTTTTAGGGTAATTGTTTTACTCAAAAGCCCCAATCCAATTACTAAAAAAACGCATGAAACTTCAATCTAAAAGCACATCTCGTTTTCGTGATTATGCCGTGATTCTACATTAGATTACATAAAAATAGTCTTTTTACAAAAAAACCCGTAAATTTGCAGTTTCAAATTTTGAATAAGTTTTTGGATACGACCATTATCTATATTATTATATGCCTAATCCTCTCTGCATTTTTCTCAGGGATGGAAATTGCCTTTATATCTTCAAGCAAATTAAGGTTTGAGTTAGAGAAAATGCGCTCCGACATAGCCTCCTCCATGTTAGAGGTGTTCTATCGCCACCCGCAACAATTTATTTCTTCAATGTTGGTGGGCAATAATATCGTGTTAGTAATCTATGGTTTGCAAATGACCAAATTACTTAACCCTCTTTTTAGCTTTACAGAAAACCAGTTTGTTATCACTTTATTACAGACAATCTTAGCCACTATTATCGTGCTCTTTACCGGAGAGTTTTTACCCAAAACGCTTTTCCGTATCAACCCTAATTCATGGTTAAGAGCATTCTCTTGGTTGTTATTTTTATTCTATATCATCCTGTATCCCATCGCTGTCTTTACAACTTGGTTAGCCAAATCTTTTCTAAAAATATTTAGGATAGATAGTGGCTTAGATCAAGATGACACCATTTTTTCTCGCATAGATTTGAGCTATTTGGTGCAAGAAAGTTTTAATACCAATAACCCCGAAGAGGAGCTACAAAGCGAGGTTAAAATTTTTCAAAATGCCTTAGACTTTTCAGAAGTAAAATTACGTGATTGCTCCATTCCAAGAACGGAAATAGTAGCTTTGGAATATGAAAGTTCTTTGGAGACTTTGAAGCAAACTTTCATAGAAACAGGCTATTCAAAAATTCCTATTTACAAGGATAATATCGATAATATTATAGGTTATATACATTCTTCCGAAATGTTTGAGAACCCCAATGCGTGGAAAAAACATATCATACAAATACCTGTGGTACCGGAAAATATGTCGGCACACAAACTTATGAAGCTGTTTATGCAACAGAAAAAAAGCATTGCGGTAGTGGTGGATGAACATGGTGGAACTGAAGGGCTGATTACTTTAGAGGATATTATTGAAGAAATTTTTGGCGAGATAGAAGATGAGCACGACATCAAGGAATACATAGCCAAACAGTTGAACGATAAAGAATATATCCTTTCCGGAAGGATGGAAGTCCATCAGATAAATGAAAAATTTGGTATTGATATTCCGGAATTGGATGAATACGACACTTTAGCTGGTTTTATTTTACATCATCATCAGCATTTTCCTAAGCCTAATGAAATCATTGAAATTGATCACTTTAAATGCGTGTGCATCAAGGTGGCAAACAATAGAATAGAATTAGTAAAGTTAATTTTGGATGAATAAAATTAATTACGTATATTCGTGCCCTCAAAAAAACAGGTATCAATATACTTTAAAATTATTATAAAATACGATATGGCAACATTAGAAAAGATTAGAAAAAGAGGTGTTTTACTGATTATTATGATAGGTTTAGCACTATTTTCCTTTATCATTGGAGACTTTCTGACACAAGGCTCGACTTTTTTCAACAAATCGCGTGAAACGGTAGCTGAGATTAATGGAAAGAAAATCAAGATTCATGAATATCAGGATTTTTTAGACCAAATCATGATTTTTCAAAGATTTGAATCTGGAGTTAGAGAAATTGATGAACAAACCACGCTACAACTTAGGTCTTTTGCATGGGAACAGTTCGTTAATGAAAAAGTATTATCTACACAAGCAGAAAAAATTGGTTTGACTGTTGGAACTGAAGAACTTTCAGACCGCTTGATTGGAAATAATATCCATCCTATTATCCAGCAACGTAATTTCTTTATGGATGAAAATGGACAGTTTAGTCGTGCTAATTTGATACAGTTTCTAAACTTCAAAGACCAAGAGGCTGCTGATTATCAAATGCAAGAGCAACTGAATGAGTATAAGAAATTATGGGTGTTTCTTGAAAGAACTGTGAAGACCTCCATCTTGCAAGAAAAATACTATGCACTACTTTCTAATGCAGTTCAAGCCAATCAAATACAAGCAGAAACCGACTTCAATTTAAATAAAGAAATCATCAATTTAGATTATATTGTAAAGCCTTATTATGCAGTAGCTGATGCTGAATTTATCGTGACAGACAAGGAAATCAAAGATAGATACAACAAGCAATTAGCACAATATAAGCAAGATCCCAATGCTTCCATTAAGTTTGTGAGCTTGGCTATCGAACCTCGTGAAGATGATTTTACTGAAGCAGAAGCCTTTATCAATGATTTAGCGGAGGAATTTAGAAATAGCGATGATGCCATTGAATTGGTAAATATGAATTCGGACATCCCTTATGCCAGGGTTCCTTATTCTGCAACCACTGTTCCAGCACATTATAAAGATTTTGCCTTTTCAGGAAAGAAAGGTGATGTGATAGGACCTTTGTTTGTCGATGATGCCTACACCATGGCTAAAATTATGGAGACTGGTATTTTGCAAGCTGACTCTGTAAAATTGAGACATATTTTCTTAACGCCAGATATGGAAAGCAAAACTGACAGCCTTGTTGCAGCTATCAGAAATAAAGCTGATTTTGCACAATTAGCTAAAGAGTTTTCAGCGGTACAACAAACAGCCGAGAATGGTGGAGAAATAGGTTGGTTGACAGAAAACACTCAAGGTTTAGATAGAAAAATCATTGAAGACGCTTTCTCAAAAAAGATAAACGATGTATTTACTTCCAAGAGTTTACAAGGTACGCAAATCATACAAATCATGGAAAGAACAGCTCCAAAGAGAAAAGTAAGATTAGCGATTTTGGAAAGAGAAGTGATTGCCAGTTCACGTACTCAAAGCACAATTTTCAATGAAGCTAAACGCTTTGCAGCAGAACTAAAGGCTGTTGATTTTGACAGTGTTGCATTGCAAAACAATTATGCTGTACGTCATGCTAATGAAATTTACCAATCCAATGAAAATGTCTTAAACATCCCTCAATCTCGTAAGATTGTAAAATGGGCTTTTGATAATTCCAAAGGAACGGTATCTGACGTTTTTGAATGTGGTAAAGAGCTTATAGTAGCTGTTATTACTGACGTAAACAAATCAAAATATCAATCCCTTGAAAAAGTAGAAGCCATCATTCGTGGTGAGATTGTAAAGGATAAAAAAGCGGAGAGATTTACTCAAGAATTTAAAGAAGCTATGGCTGAAGGTACTGATTTAGATGCTTTAGCTGCCAAGTTGGAATTAGAGGTTAAAACTGCTGAAGGCCTACGTTTTGGATTTGCACAATTGGGTGCTGAAGGCTCAGAGCCTGCTGTTACAGGTAGTGCATTGGCTTATGAAGTTGGGCAATTATCCGCTCCTATTCAAGGAAACTCAGGCGTGTATGTTTTCCAAAACACCGCTAAAGAAATGGATGAATCTGAAATAAACTTAGCAATGGAACAAAGCAATATTGGCATGGCTTACAAATACAGTTTTGCTAATAGTGTGATGCAGGATTTACGTGCGCAATCAGATATTAAAGATTATAGATTGAACTTCTATTAATTAGGAATTGTTCAGTAAAGCATAGCTTATCAAAAAGGCTGCACCAACAATGATTGATGCAGCCTTTTTGATATTAAACATTTTAAAAATTATCTTCCGCTACCTACCGGTAATATCGTAAATTTCTTTGATTTTCTCCAATTCTCCGTCGTGATCAAAATGAATATCATGCAGCTTAGCATCTTTGATATCAAACACCCATCCGGCCACTTTAGGATAGCCATTTTGGTAATATGACTTTTGAACATCAGCCATTTTCAACACATTTAAACACTGTTCGTAGGTATTCAGCTCCACAAATCTTCTATACCTCTGATCCATATCTTCAATGCCATTGAGTTCATCATTATGCAGGCGGTAAACATCTCTGATTGTCCTAAGCCAAGGATTAAGTATGCCATTATCTTCATTGCCCATCGCAGCACGAATACCGCCACATTCATAGTGACCACACACAATAATAAATTTCACCTGTAAATGATTAACGGCATAATTCACCACCGACAATGCACTCAAATCCGTTGCATTCATCATATTAGCAATATTTCTGTGGATGAAAACTTCTCCCGGTTTTAGACCCATAATTTGATTAGGGTGAACGCGGCTATCCGAACATCCAACATAAAGGAAATCAGGGTTTTGATCGGCAGCTAAAAGCTCAAAAAGCTGTGGATTATGTTGTTCGTTATATTTAATCCAAGCCTTATTAGCTTCAAATATCTTATCATATTTTTCTTGGCTCGTCATATTATTTGCCTATAGCCACCAAATGATTTTTCAAAGGATTAGCATACATTCCATATAAAACTTTTCTTAAATAATCCTCATCTTTGTTCTCTACATCAACCTTTTCAATTTGTTCTTCTATGTATGCTACAAATTTTTCTTTTTCTTCTTCCGCATATTCTTCCGCAAAAAGCTTGTCTTCTGAAATTAAATCATACGCAATTTTATTATTTTGCGCTATGCGATAATTTGCATGAATACGTTTATCTATCAATTGTGCAATCAATTCTATTTGCTCATTACGAACGGTAGTCTTAGCAGCAATTTTATCCAATTCATCATTGATGCAAGGAGTAATATGATAGGACACTTTCCCTTTATAACCCATCACACCGGTTTTCATGCTGTATAAATCATCCCCCGGTGTTTTTTTATGATCGGGATCGTCCCGTTTTTGTTGGAATTCTCTTGCTTTCAGATAATCGCAAGGGTCATATTCATAAGAAATACTTAGGGGACAAATATTCAATTCCTTTAAATTTTCAATTAGGTTATCTTTGGTTCCACCTAAGTTAAACATCTTCAACAAACTCTCTTGCGTTCTATCATCCGAATCTTTTGCCCTACCCTCTCGCTGTGCTATCCACAAGGAGTTTTTCTTTTCATGAAGCACATAGCGTAGGTAGGCCGACAGGCGAATGGAACTTTCCAATACCTCACGGGCTGATAAACCTCTTTGCACAATAAAGCTTTTGTTAATGCGAACGAACTGTTCTATCCATGGGACAATCAAGAGGTTATCTCCCATAGCGATTTCAACGGTTTCTAAGCTATTATCCAACAATTTAACTGCAAAAAAAGCAGAATCTAACACTATGTCCCTGTGATTAGAAATAAATAGATACTGTTGATTGACATCAATATTTTCCAACCCATTTAAATCAACGCCCTTAGTCATATTGGCTTCAATAAACTTCAAAAAAGGATAAACCATCTCCTTTTGAATATCATCTGTCGTCCTAAAACCAAGAATTTTTTGTTCTAACTGGTCTTTAGGAGTCATAGGAAAAAGCGTTCCCACTAACTTCAAAAAAGCTTCTTCCTTACTTAGTTGCTCTAATTTCCCCGGAATCTCATCCGATCTGAACGAGCGAATCTCATCAAAATTTAACTCCATAGTTGTTTCATTTTTAACAATAAACAAGCAATTTCACATTTTCACTCCGCACCCATACATTCATTTTTATCCCGGAAACTATATATGTTTTAGCATCATAAAACTTCATATATTGAATTAAGGATTCTACAAAAGTACAAAAAATTTAAAATCTAATGATTACCTTTGACGAAAATTTATGTATGAAGAAGACTCCCCTTTTAGGAAAAAGCTTGGATGAACTCAAAACAATCGTTATAGAATCAGGTATGCCGGCGTTCACTGCCAAGCAATTAGCTGAATGGATATATCAAAAAAGAGCAAGTTCTTTCGAGGAAATGTCGAATATTTCTCAGAAAAACAGACTGTATTTAGATGAGCATTATAGTATTGGGAAATCTGAAGCGGTAGATAAACAAGTTTCTGTTGATGGCACTATTAAGTACTTGTTTCAGACAGACAAAGGACATTATATAGAAGCCGTTTTCATTCCTGAAGAAGATAGAAACACCCTATGTATTTCCTCACAAGTGGGTTGTAAAATGAATTGTTTGTTTTGTATGACAGGCAAACAAGGTTTCAATGCGCAACTTGAAGTACACGAAATTTTAAATCAATTTTATGCCATTCCTGAGTCTGAGCAATTGACCAATATCGTATTTATGGGTATGGGGGAGCCTATGGATAATTTGGATAGGGTATTGAAAACCACTGAAATACTTACGGCAGATTATGGTTTAGCTTGGAGCCCTAAACGGATTACGGTTTCTACCATAGGCCATATTCCTAAAATGAAAATATTCTTAGAACAATCCAATTGTCATTTGGCAGTCAGCATGCACTCCCCTTTCGCAGATGAGCGTTTAAGCCTGATGCCCATTGAGAAAGCACATCCTATTCATAAAATTTTGGAAGAACTTCGCCAATATGATTTTAGTAAACAGAGGCGTTTGTCCTTTGAATATATCATGTTTAACGGCTTAAATGATACTACACGCCATGCCGTAGAAATGGTCAAACTTCTCAAAGGTTTGCATTGTCGTGTAAACCTGATTCGTTACCACGCCATACCCGGCATCGATTTAAAGACTTCTGATGAGGGGAAAATGATAGCCTTTAGGGACTATTTAAGCAATAATGGTATCACTACTACTATCCGAAAATCACGGGGTGAGGATATATTTGCAGCTTGTGGTATGCTTAGTTCCTCAAAACTTGCTTAACACCTTTGATCCGACTGATTTTCTTAACTATCATATCTAATTGTTTATTGTCGCTGACCATAATGGTAAGATTTCCCTCAAACAAACCGGCTTGAGAATTTACGGCGATAGAACGTAAACTGATGTCTTTTTCCTTAGAAATCAAAGAAGTGATATTGGCGACTATGCCTATATCATCCTGACCAACAATCAATAAGGTAATAGGATATTGCTTGCCTTCGTACTTCCCAGCCCAATGTACAGGAACAATGCGATAGCCATAACGTGCAATCATTTCTGGGGCATTCGGACAGTTTTTTCTATGGATTTTAATACCTCCGCTTACCGACACAAAACCAAATACATCATCGCCATAAATGGGATTACAACATTTAGCAAGCTGATAATCGATTTGCTTTAAATCTTTCCCGATAATCAACACATCTTCTTTCTGCAAATCATCCGGAACAACGACTTCTTTCGTAAAGCTTTCAGCACTTCGTACTGCCGGCATAGTATCTAAAGACTCCTTTTTCAACAGCTCCAAATAGGCTTCTCTTACATCAATAATATCCAATTTTTCGGAAGCCAAAGCTTGGAAGAAATCACTGATGGTTTTATAGCCTTTTTTCTTAGATAATTGAAAAATCTTGCCGTCATCTAAATCCAATTTCCAATTTTTGAATCTTCGCGTAAGCAATTCTCTACCTAACTCCGCATCCTTAAATTCAATCTCTTTCAAGGCTTGCCGTATCTTATTGCGGGCTTTGGAAGTCGCTACAATATTCAACCACGAATGATTGGGTTTTTGCGCATTGGATGTCAGCACTTCCACCTGATCACCATTTTGTAAAACATACTTAATAGGTACATTTTTACCATTTACCTTAGCACCTACACAGCGGGTTCCCAAATTGGTATGAATGGCGAAAGCAAAATCTAAAGCCGTTGCACCCATAGGAAATTTATGTAAATCGCCATTAGGTGTAAAAACAAAAACTTCCTCTTTATATAGATTTAGTTTGAACTCATCCATAAAATCCACAGCATTGAGTTCGGGATTTTCCAAAATCTCTCGAATATTGCTCAACCATTGATCCATGCCGGTATCGGTCTGCAAACCCTTGTATTTCCAATGGGCAGCCAGACCCTTTTCAGCAATTTCATCCATGCGCACAGTACGTATTTGCACCTCTACCCATTTGTTTTGTGGACCTAAAACAGTGGTATGCAAGCTCTCATAACCATTAGATTTAGGAATAGAAAGCCAATCTCGCAAGCGGTTGGGATTAGGCTGGTACATATCCGCCACTATGGAATAGGCCTGCCAACATGCCGCTTTTTCTTGTTCAGGAGGCACGTCTAAAATAATCCGTATAGCAAATAAATCGTAGATATTTTCGAAAGCAGTATGATGCTTCTGAATTTTATTATAAATAGAATGTATGGATTTCGTTCTCCCTTTGATAGAAAAATTCATTTTAGTTTGTGCTAATTTCTCCTCCAAAGGCTGAATAAATGCATTGATATAACTTTCGCGTGAGCTTTTAGTTTCATTCAGTTTTTGTGCAATTTCTGAATAAATCGCTCTATTTGTATGCTTCAAAGACAAATCTTCCAACTCCGTTTTGATGGCATAAAGTCCCATGCGATGCACCAAAGGAGCGTAAAGGAAAATACTTTCCATGGCAATATCATAGCGGGTATCTTCGGGATATTCATGCAAACAGCGCATAATATGTAGCTGTTCCGCAACAATAATTAGTACCACACGCAAATCTTCTGCAAAGGTTAAGAGCAATTTTCGGAAGTTTTCGGAAGCTAATGAAGTACTTTTAGCATATAAATCCCTAACTTTCGATAAACCTTGAATCAAAAGGCCGGCAGATTTTCCAAATTGTTTTACAAGTGCATCATGACTTAACACATCGCTTTCAGTCACCAATTCATGCAATAAAAAAGCTGCTACAGACGACCTGCCTAAACCGATTTCCTCTAATAAGATTTTGGCTACAGCCAATTTAAAAACAACGGGATTTCCGGGGTAGAGAGTTGGGGTGAGGACTTCTAAATCCACTTGTCGATACAATTGTTTAATCATCTTGCGCTCATCATAGGAAAACACCTTATAATGAGATTGTAATAAGTCAGCATAAGCTAATTTAATAGATGATATGGGAGTTTTTTTCGACATGGTTAATTTTTCAAATCTTTCACTTGCATGCAAATTTACATGATTTTCTAATACTATCATAAAGATAGTTTGAAATACAGCTATTAAAAATCATGAAAATAGGGTTTGTAAATAGCAGTACCACCATAGTATTCAAGGAAACAGACGATAAAGAACAAAATATTATGAAAAAACAGTCTGTAAACTTGGGAAGATTGAATTTTCTTTTTAATTTTGCGTGCTAATGTTAGGCGGATAAAAAAACAAATTACATAAAATGAGGACAACAATCAAAATTCTTCTTTACGCTGCTATTGCTATGCTGACGTATTTTTGCTTTATGAGCATACTTACTCCTATTAAATTTGAGAAGGTTAGAGCAGAAAGAGAAAAAGTAGTCGTGCAATCACTACAAAATTTAAGAATAGCACAAATTGAGTTTAAAGATCAAAAAGGTTATTTCACTACTGACCTTGATTCTTTAATTGATTTCGTTAAAGAAGGTAAGAAAAAAGTAGTTTTAAAAGAAGGTGTTTTAACCGATGCACAATTATTGGCTGGTCTGACCGAAAAGAAGGCAGTAAGCGTTGTGAACAGAGGTAATAAACGAGAAATTGCCGAATTGGGCTTGGAAGGTTTCCGTCGTGATACTACGGTAGTACCTTTATTAGAAGCTCTTTATGACAATAAACTCAATGAAGCATCACTTGAGAAATTGAAAACTATTCCTTTCTCAGAAGATAAAACTTATGATGTTGATGTAAATAATGATTATGTAAGCTCCAACGGTATATCCATTCCATTATGCGAAATACGTGCTCCTTATCGTACTTTTTTAATGGATGTAAACCGCCAAGAAACGCTTAACTTAATTGACTTACAAGAAAAATTAGAAAAATTCCCAGGATTGAAAGTTGGTGCAGTCAATGAACCCAACAATTTCGCAGGGAATTGGGAATAATAAATTGATACGAGGAAATATGCATTTTAACCTCGTTGACATAGCATACGGCATATCCATTCGGGCAAACTCGGATGGATATGTCGTTTCTATTAAAGACCAATCAAACAATGTATTGGAAACTTTAAAACTATCATTGGATGATAAATCTGACATGACTTTGATAGCACAAAATTTCTTGACAATCAAAGAACAGTTTCCTAATTATCAAACTATTGGTTTTATCAGTGAATCTGAATATTATTCCTTGATACCTAAGGATTTTTTTCGGCAGGAAACGGCACAAGCCTTATTGCAAATGCAATATCCTACAATAGCCAATAATCAAGAAATTTTCTATTATCAATTGCAACAACAGGATGCTGTGTTTATTTATGCTTGCGACCATAAATTAGTATCTACATTGAAAAATGTATTTAACGATATTAGTTTTGAACATCAGTTGGTAATGGCAATTGAAAAGAGTATTGATAGTTTAAGCATTTACTTAAAAGATAATCGCTTGGATTGCATAGTAAAACTGCAAGGGAAGATTAAGTTATTGAATAGTTTTTCTTATCAAATAGCGGAGGATATTGTTTATCATATATTGAATATCTTGCATCAATTGCAAATTGACCATACAAAAACTATCATACAGATTTTTGCGGAAGATATTTTAAAAAATGCACACCAAGAAGTATTGCATACGTATTTACCTAATATTGTTTTTCAATCCATTTAAATGAGAATAATTAGCGGAAAATTTAAGGGTAGACGATTGGAATTGAATAACAAACTCATAGCACGCCCTACCACAGACTTTGCGAAAGAGGGTTTGTTTAATCTGTTGAATAACAGTATCTACTTTGAAGATTTACGGGTTTTGGACTTGTTTGCAGGTTCAGGAAGTATAGGTATTGAATTTATTTCACGCGGGTGCAAGGAGGTAATTGCTGTGGAACTGAGTGGTAAAAACTGCGCTTCCATACGTAAAACCTGTGAGATATTGGGCATAGATAATTTGACTATTTATCAGACTAATGTATTTAAGTTTTTGGAGCAGTCTTTTACAGCATTTGATGTTATTTATGCCGATCCTCCATATGATTTAGAGCGACTTATTGATTTGCCAGACAAGGTTTTATCAAGTAATTTCTTGAGAGAGGATGGGTTATTCATTTTGGAGCATGGTGCCAAGCATCAATTTCAGGAACATCCAAATTTTGATTCTCATAGGAAGTATGGCAATGTACATTTTAGCTTTTTCAAGCAAAAAACAACAGCAGAGTAGTTGTGCTGTCGGGGTGACAAGACTCGAACCTGCGACCTCTACGTCCCGAACGTAGCGCGCTACCGACTGCGCCACACCCCGTTTGCTACAAGCACCGCAAAAGTACAAAGTATTTTATTAATAAGAAATACTATCAAAATAATTTCTATCATTAACTTACAAACATCCCATATATGGCGGGTTTTAAACTTATTCAAACTATATAATCAGGTGTTTTGTTAGTTTACAAGCTACTATTTCCATAAGGAATTATTAAGGTATGGATTAATTCACTTAAATTTGCATTTTAAATTTTTATACAATGTTTTATTCTTCTATTCAAAAGTTTATCAAAGAGCATAATTATCCCAATTTAAATATCAAGGCGGTATTGTTTGATATGGATGGAGTTTTATTAGATTCCATGGAAAAACATGCCGTAGCTTGGAAACAAACTATGGATGATTATGGTATCCCTTTTACGGTAGAAGAAATCTATTTATATGAAGGTCAGCCCGGTCCGATTACCATAGATGAAGCCTTTCAGCGTCATTTTGGAAGGAACTCCACTGAAGAGGAAGCTAAAGAATTATACCGTGTGAAATCTACATATATTGAAGCTATGGAACCTATTGGTCCTATGGTCAATGCGGGTGAGCTTTTAGATCAAGTAAAGGCTCAAGGCTTAGAAACTTATTTGGTAACAGGCTCGGGGCAACAGACCATCATTGATATGTTAGATAAACATTTCCCGGGTGTATTTCCTGCTGACCATATGGTCACTGCTATGCAAGATATTCCCGGAAAACCAGCTCCCGATCCATATTTAAGGGCTTTGTCCATAGCCGGTGTACAAGCTTGGGAGGCCATAGTGATAGAGAATGCACCCTTGGGGGTTGAATCATCAGTGGCAGCAGGAATTTATACAATTGCTATCAATACCGGACCTTTGAGTTCTGAATTATTAAAGGAAAGGGGAGCGCAAATAGTGTTGGATGGCGGCATGACTGAACTCAATGAGAAATGGCAGGAGATAGCCGCATCTTTAAATATTTAAGTATTTTATAGAAAATAGCTTTATGCAAATCATTCAATATCCAAAAAAAGAGACTTGGGACCAGTTGTTACAAAGACCGGTTATCGATAATTCTCATCTTTTTACTGCTGTTCAAGATATACTTAACAAAGTAAAAACTGAAGGTGATGAGGCAGTTAGAGGTTATTCAGAACAGTTTGACCAATGTGTACTTAATGAAATAAGTGTTTCTCAAGCAGCAATAGATACAGCTGAATCGCAAGTTCCTGAAGAGCTAAAACAAGCTTTGACTATGGCTGCAAGGAATATCCGTAAGTTTCATGAAAGTCAGCAGTATGACTATACCAAGATAGAGACTTCACCCGGTGTTTTTTGTTGGCAAAAGGCCATAGCCATTGAGAAAGTAGGTTTGTACATTCCGGGCGGCTCTGCACCTTTATTTTCCACAGTTTTAATGTTGGCTATTCCGGCACAAATAGCTGGCTGTAAGGAGATAATCCTATGTACTCCCCCCAATAAAGAAGGGAAAATTCATCCGGCAATTTTATATGCGGCACAATTAGCGGGTGTCAATAAAATATTTAAAGTAGGTGGTGTGCAAGCTATTGGTGCTATGGCTTATGGCACTGCAAGTGTCCCTAAGGTTTATAAGATTTTTGGTCCCGGTAATCAATACGTTACAGCGGCTAAGCAATTAGTTTCTTTAAAAGATGTGGCCATAGACATGCCTGCCGGTCCGTCAGAAGTGGAAGTTTTAGCCGATGAAACAGCTAATCCTGCTTTTGTGGCAGCCGATTTATTATCGCAAGCCGAGCATGGCGCTGATAGTCAGTCTATACTTATTTGCACAGATAAGGATTTGATAGCGCAAGTTCAAGAAGAGATTCAAATACAATTAGAGCTTCTTCCGAGAAAGGAAACAGCAAAATTAGCCTTGGCAAATAGTAAAATTATTTTGGTGAACACCATCGAGGAAGCCATTGCCATGACCAATGCCTATGCGCCGGAGCATTTGATTATCTCTACAAAAAACCATGCGGTAGTAGCGGAACATATTGTCAATGCCGGCTCGGTGTTTTTAGGACAATATACTCCCGAAAGTGCCGGAGATTATGCATCGGGGACTAATCATACCTTGCCTACTAATGGCTATGCAAAGGCATATAATGGGGTAAATTTAGATAGTTTTATACGTAAAATTACCTTTCAGGAAATTACTGAAGCGGGATTAGATAATTTAAGCAATGCTATTATATTGATGGCAGAAGCTGAAGGACTGCAAGCCCATAGTAATGCAGTAAAAATACGAATTGAAAACTAACATTATGAACATACAAAAACTATTAAGAAAAAACATAGCTAATTTAAAGCCCTATTCCTCAGCACGTAGCGAGTTTAAAGGTGAAGCATCCGTTTTTTTGGACGCAAATGAAAACCCTTATAATACGCCATACAATCGCTATCCCGACCCATTACAAAGGGAATTGAAGGATGCCATTGCACAATTAAAGGGTGTGAATGCCGCCAATATCTTTTTGGGAAATGGTAGCGATGAACCTATTGATTTGCTGTACAGGGCTTTCTGCGAACCGCGTATTGACAATGTAGTAGCTATAGAGCCGACTTATGGCATGTATAAGGTCTGTGCCGATATCAATGACGTAGCATATCGCAAGGTTTTATTGCAGGAAGATTTTAGTTTTATTGCTGATGATTTGTTGCAGGCTGTGGATAATCACACAAAATTGATATGGTTATGTTCCCCGAACAACCCTACCGGCAACAGTTTAGATACTGATGAAATCATCAAACTTATCCAAGCTTTCAAAGGCATTGTGGTAGTTGATGAGGCCTATATAGATTTTTCTACGCAAGCGAGTTTATTGACAAATTTACAGCAGTTTCCTAATTTAGTGGTACTTCAAACCCTTTCTAAAGCTTGGGGTAGTGCAGCTATCCGTTTGGGAATGGCATTCGCTTCCATTGAGATTATTCAGGTTTTAAGCCATATCAAATACCCTTATAATATTAATATTCTTACGCAAAAGCAGGCATTAAGCATCGTACAAGAAAAAGAGCAAGTTTCTAAATGGGTGGAAAACCTCATTTCCGAAAGGAAAAAATTAATAGAAGCTTTAAAAGCAATACCGCTTATCAAAAAAATCTATCCAACTGATGCTAATTTTGTATTAGTAAAAGTAGCTGATGCCAATGCTTTATACACGTATTTAGTTGAAAAAAGTATCATTGTCAGAAACCGCAGCACAGTCTCCCTGTGCCAAGACTGTATACGCATTACCGTTGGCACAAAGGAAGAAAATGCCGCATTAATTCAGCAGCTGAAAGAATTTTGATAGTTTTTCAAGACTTTATTTAGCAATGAAATTGAGTGACAACCGCTACAGGCTTAGTTTTGCACCTATATAAAACGAGCGCGGTAAAGATGGACCATATACAAAGTCGGCATCACGTGTTTCGCCCACATCAAAGTCTTTTTGAAAACTATTGAAGATATTTTGTACACCGCCATTTAATTGCAAAATGGAATTTTTTCCTATTTTGAAATCGTAGGCTACTTTCAGACCTAAATCGAAAAAGTCCTGCGTCCAAATTTCCTCATCAGCAGTTGCGGGTGTACTACTACCTGCTTCAACACCATTGTGTCGCACCAACATTTCACCTGTATAGATGCCTGACAAAGCAAATGTCATAGGTTTAATCGGTTTGTATGTGGTAGTTAAATACCCATATACATTAGGAGAACGGAACATTTCTCGGCGTGCTTCCAAATCCGGACTCCATTCTAAGGAATCTTTATACAGACTGCTTTGTAAGGTAAATCCTGCTTGCATATCCAACTTATTGGAAGGTATCACTTTCGCTTCTATATTAATTCCTTGTACAACAGCACCTGAACCATTCTTTCGCAAAAGCAGCATATTTCCATCAGCATCAGAATCAACTTTATCTAAATAAAATACCTGATCGATATCGGTATAAAATGCCTCAATCAATAGGTTGGTTTGTACCTTGTTAAAGTTTTTATAGAAATCGGCGGAGATGCTATAGCTCTTAGAATTTTCAGGCTTTAAGTTAGGGTCTAAATCAATAATTTGCACCACACCACCTGCTGCCGTAATATGCAAATCTTCATCAAAAGCTTGTGGAGCACGGAAACCTTCAGCATAACTTGCCCTTAAATTAATCCATTCTTTAGGATTATATCTTAAGTTAATTCTGGGGCTAAAAATCGGTTGTTGGATCAGATTATGTTTGTCCAAGCGCATTCCTAACAATAAACTCAAAGCTTTATTCTTCCATTCATTTTGCAAGAATACGCTTTTAATATGCATGGCTTGATCAATTTGTCGCTCATACCCAAGCTGTTTATCTATTAGTTCATTGAAATTATATTCTGCTCCGGCAGTCAAATCCGCAGGCATAAAAATCAACTTATCCATTGAGAAAGCGTATTGTGCACCGGCAACATACGACAAATCTTTAGTCAGACTATAGGCATCCGGATCCTGTCCTGTTCCGTAATAACTCTCTCTATGAATACCCTGTGCAGAAGCATATACATTCATTCTATGTTTATAATCGCGGGTAAAGAAATCCCATTTAAAACCACCCGTATTGATATTATGGTCGGTTTGCTCCGTTATATCTGCCTCATGAGCAGGCAGATCCAACTTATTGCCACCCCTCCTAAACTCACCAAGGTTATGGTATTCAACGGTCAATTTACTTTGATCGGTAGTTTTAAAATAAGAGCGAAAACCTATATTTTTGGCTGTCATAACCCCTATTTCAGAATACCCGTCATTATTAGCATCCCAAGGGTCACGTTGCCGAGAAGAACCGTATATACTCACTCCGGAGCGATAGTCATCAGAGACCAATGCTGCATTGATAGTAGTACTAATATCGGCAGCAGTACCGGCTATCAACATGGAGGAATTATGTATGGTCAGGCTGTTATTCATAGGCTCTTTCGTAATGATATTGATAGTCCCGGCTATGGCATTAGAGCCAAAAAGCGCCGAACCACCACCCCTTACTACTTCAACACGTTCTATCATATTAGCAGGGATTTGTTCTATGCCGTAAACGCCTGCCAACGCACTAAAAATTGGACGATTATCTATCAATATCTGGGAATAAGGGCCATCTAAACCATTGATCCTAACTTGCTGAAAACCGCAGTTTTGACATTTATTTTCCACCCTGACACCGGGTTGAAAATTGAGTCCATCCGAAAGACATACCGAATTAGTATTTTCAAAAAGCTTGGATGTAATCACGTTCACTACATTAGGGGCTTCTCTTCGCTTAGTCTCATTCCTATTGGAAGATATAACGATATTATCCAACATGATCGCATCTTCTTCCATTTCAAAACTAAGATCGATGGATTCTCCTTGTTCTAAACTAATATTTTGTTCGAGAGTTTTATAACCCACGCCTGATGCGATAATGGTCACATCTCCTGTTGGTACGTTTTGCAACTGAAAATGTCCACCTGCATCCGAGGCCACACCTATGGTAGTTCCCTTAATTCTGATGGTTATATATGCTAAATGTTCTTTGGAGTACTTGTCTATGGTATGTCCAAAAATAGCAGCCTGACTATGTCCATGTCCTTTTCTCGCACGCACTCTACGCTGTGGTTCTGTCTCAACTACACCTTCTGCTTT
>CAYPYZ010000019.1:16465-18282 GCA_964414805.1 uncultured Paludibacter sp. | reverse complement strand
CCTCTTTTTTTGTTGTATTAAAAACAAAACAGACACTTAACTATCTCGGTCTACGCAAAGACTGATAGATAGTTTTATTGTTTTTTATGCATGTAAGCTTATGATTTTTAACGAATTCAATCCTCTTGATAATAGTATTTTTCGCATTATGAATGATGCAGGCGAAATTATCAATCCTAATTATTTTCCTCCTTTAGATACAGAAACCATACTTGATGCTTATAAGGCCATGCTATTTGCGCGTACTGCCGATCAAATGGCTGTTTCCTATCAGCGGCAGGGTAGGATGTTTACTTATCCGCCGATTTACGGACAAGAAGCCATCAATATTGCGGCAGGCATGGTGATACGCAAGCAAGATTGGTTGGTACCTGCCTTTCGAGAAATGGGTACCATGATGGCTAAAGGCGTGCGTTTAAAAGAGATTTTCCTATATTTTTTGGGCAATGAAGAGGGCAGTAAATTCAATGATGCAGAGCATGTTTTGCCTTTTTGTGTGCCTATAGGTTCTCAATTGCTACATGCTACGGGCATTGCTTATGCTGCAAAATACAGCAAGAAAGATGAGGTAGTTTTTCCCTTTATAGGGGATGGCGGTACTTCAGAAGGTGATTTCAGTGAAGCTTTAAATTTTGCGGCAGTTTGGAAAGTTCCGGTGGTGTTCACCATTCAAAACAACCAATATGCGATTTCGGTTCCGGTTGAAAATCAAACTAAATCCATCAATTTAGCTGTTAAATCCGTTGCTTTTGGCATGCCGGGCATCAAGGTAGATGGCAATGATTTTTTTGCCATGTATGTAGCTTATCAAGAAGCTTTGGCTTATGCGCGTTCTGGTAAAGGACCTGTATTGATAGAGGGTTATACCTACCGCATGGGGGCACATACCACTTCGGATGATCCCACCAAATATCGCACGAAAGAAGAAGAAAAGCGATGGAAAAAATCTGATCCTTTGTTACGTTTGAAGAAATATATGGATGCACAAGGGATAGTTTTGGAAAATGAAGATGAGTTGATTCAATCATATAAAGAGGAAATTGATAAAGAGTTTTTGGAAGCGGAAAACCACAAAGCTTATGAGTTGGTGGATGTATTTCAACATACTTATGTAGAAATACCGGAGGAATTAAATCGACAAAAGACTGAGTACGAACAATTTTTAAATTGGAAGGAGGCGCGCAAATGAGTGTGATGAATATGGTGCAAGCATTACATAATGCTTTTGATATTAAATTGGCTGAAGATGATGCAGTGGTGATGTTTGGGGAAGATGTGGGTGTTGAAGGGGGTGTTTTTCGGCTGACGGAAGGCCTGCAAAAGAAGTATGGCGTGGAGCGGGTTTTTGATTCCCCTTTGGCCGAATCGGCTATTGTGGGAACGGGTTTGGGTATGGCCATGGCAGGATTGCGACCCATAGTTGAATTGCAATTTGATGGTTTTACTTATCCTGCTTTCAACCAGATTATATCTAATGTTTCGCGTATGAATAACCGTTCGCGGGGGATGTATGGCGCTCCCATGGTGATTCGTTTTCCGTATGGCGGCGGCATCAATGCTATTGAGCATCATTCCGAAAGTCCTGAAGCTCTTTTTGCGCACATTCCGGGTATCAAGGTGGTAGTGCCCTCTACACCTTATGATGCCAAAGGGTTGATGATTTCAGCCATTGAGACGGATGATCCGGTAATTTTTATGGAACCTAAACGTATTTACAGGGCTATCAAACAGGAAGTTCCAGATGAAAAATTTCGTATTCCCATTGGGAAAGCTAAAGTCTTAATCAAAGGGAAAGATGTAACCGTCATTGCTTTTGG
>CAYPYZ010000019.1:0-16455 GCA_964414805.1 uncultured Paludibacter sp. | reverse complement strand
TTGGTGCTATGATACGTGAATGTCAAAGGGCTATTGCCATGGCTGAGGAAGCGGGTATTTCTGTGGAATTGATTGACTTGCGGACTATCTATCCTATTGATAGAGCGATAATTGCGGAATCTATTAAAAAAACGGGTAGGGTAGTGATAGTCGCGGAAGCACCGCAATCTTTCAGTGTGGGTGCTGAATTGATGGCTATCGCAAACGAGGAAGCATTCTTATCTTTGGAAGCTCCGCCCAATCGAGTAATGGGTTTTGATACCATTGTTCCTTACGCGAAAGGGGAACATTTTTACATGATTTCTCCCGAAAGGATATTGTATGAAATTGAGAAAACAGCTAATTTTTAGCAGAAAATACCATGCAAAATAATAAATAATTAACTATTCAATATGAGTTATATATTTAAGTTTCCCGATATAGGCGAGGGTTTAGAGGAAGGAACCATTTTAGAAATTTATGTAAAGGTGGGTCAGCAGGTTAAGACCGGTGATTTATTGGTGAATATGGAAACTGATAAGGTGGCGGCAGATATCCCATCTCCCAAATCGGGCGTGATTACTAAAATTTATGGCAAGGTAGGGGATGTGATACGGGTAGGAAAACCTTTGGTAGCCATAGAATTAAGTAATGGCAAAGCTGTGAACAATCAAGGTGCTGAGGAAGATGCTGCCGGTGTGGTGGGTACTATGGAAGTGGCTGAGGCACACCAAGTTTTACCTGCAAGTGAGGAAGTTTATCAAGAAAATCTTACAAGAAAAACGAGTATGAAAGCATTTGCAACGCCCCATGTGCGGGCAATAGCCAAAGAATTGAATATAGATATCAATCAGGTAACGGGTACTGGTCCTAATGGCAGGGTTACCAAAGAGGACATAGACCAATATGTGCGTTCGCAAAGTCCGGTAGAGAAGGCCTTTTTTGCTCAGACTTTCCTTCCGGAAGATGCGGTATTTGAGCCTTTGACACAGATTCGGAAAACCATAGCCCGCAATATGATGAACTCTAAACACAATGCGGCTCATGTCACTGTTTTTGAAGAATTGGAAGTCTCTGATCTTATAGCTATCAGGGAAAAATATAAAAAACCTTATGCCGATAGAGGGGTTAAATTGACTTATTTACCATTTTTGGTGAAAGCTACGGTGCAAGCTTTGAAAAAGCACAGGGTATTTAATTCTCAAATGGATTTGGATAACAATCGCATGATATATAAAAACCGCTATAATATAGGCATAGCCATGGATACGCCCGAGGGTTTGGTGGTGCCGGTTATACGCGATGCAGATAGATTGAGTATATTTGAAATCACGCGCCAGATAACGGAATTTACTATGAAAGCGCGGGAGCGTCAGCTGACAATTGATGATATGAAAGATGGTACTTTCACCATTACCAACTTCGGTTCTATCAGTGGTATTTTTGGCACACCGGTGATTAATTATCCACAAGCCGGTATTTTAGGGGTAGGTCGTATAGTCAAACGTCCCGTAGTTGTGGGCGATGAAGTTGTTGTGGGCCATGTGATGGGCTTATCACTCAGCGTCGATCATCGCATCGTGGATGGTGGCGAAACTGCCCGTTTCATCCGTCAGGTCATGGATCATCTTTCCGACCCCATCTCCTTGATGATGGAATAAAGGCTTTCCTAAATTTATTGTATATTTGCGTATCATCAAAAGCAGATATACATGAAAAAGAAATTAGTAGTTTTAACGGGTGCCGGTATGTCGGCCGAAAGTGGTATTGCAACCTTCAGGGATTCAGGGGGTTTATGGGAACAGCATCGCGTAGAGGATGTGGCTACTCCCGAAGCTTGGCAAGCAAATCCTGCATTGGTACAAAGGTTTTATAACCAACGCCGCAAACAATTGACAGAAGCCCAGCCTAATCTTGGACATTATGGTTTGGTGGCTTTAGAGGAAAAATTTGATGTACGCATCATTACACAAAATGTGGATGATTTGCATGAAAGAGCTGGTAGTCTGCATGTTTTGCACTTACATGGTGAACTGATGAAAATGCGTTCTACTGGTCCAAGCGAAGCGGTTTTCGATGTAAAAGCACCCAAAATTGAATACCAATTGGAAGATAAATGTCCTGATGGCTACACCCTTCGTCCGCATATCGTATGGTTTGGTGAAATGGTTCCTGAATATGAAAATGCTGCTGCCATCGCTGCCAAAGCTGATGTCTTGTTGATTATTGGCACTTCCATGCAGGTCTATCCGGCTGCCGGTTTATTGCATTATGTCAAACCGGATGTACCCGTCTATCTTATTGATCCAAAGGATGTCAGTATCAATTTCAGAGATGTACATCATATTAAAAAAAGAGCTTCTGAAGGGGTGAAAGAGTTTCAGCAGCTGATTGCAAAACTATGAATTACCGGATTAATTTAGTCTCGTTTGTAGATAATATTCTATTGAACTTACGTATATTTGCCTTTCCTTTTCAACCTAATTAATTCTTAGTATTTCTCTATAAAAAAAGGATATGCTCAAGGCCTTAGAAAAGCTCAGTTTTTCCGGTGAAATCTTCACTGATAATCTGCACCTTGCTATTTATGCGACAGATGCATCGACTTATCGTGAATATCCTTTGGCGGTAGTTTACCCTATAACTACAGCAGATTTAATTGAACTTGTACGTTTTGCACGGGTGCAAAAGGTAAATTTAATTGCGCGTACTGCCGGAACTTCCTTAGCCGGACAAGTAGTTGGAGCGGGGATTATAGTGGATATGTCGCGGCATATGACGGACATCATCGAAATCAATCCTTCCGAAAAATGGGTACGTGTACAACCCGGAGTGATTTTGGATGAATTAAATAAGGAATTAGCTAAACATGGTTTATTCTTTGGCCCTGAAACTTCCACTTCAAACCGCTGTATGATAGGTGGTATGGTAGGCAATAATGCTTGCGGAGCACATTCCTTGATTTATGGTAGTACACGTGATCATTTGCTGAGCGTCAATGCTATTTTGAGTGATGGTAGTGAAGCAAGTTTCAAAGCCTTATCCCTCGATGAATTTCATGAAAAATGTAAATTGGATAATTTAGAAGGGAAGATTTACAAGCAAATACATACCATTTTATCTGACACAGATAATCAAACAAGTATTAGAAAGGAATATCCCGACGCTTCTTTGCACAGGCGTAATACGGGTTATGCTATAGATTTACTGTTGGAAACCGAACCTTTTGTTGCGGATGCGCCGGCATTTAATTTCTCAAAATTAATAGCGGGTTCGGAAGGAACGCTGGCATTGATTACGGAAATTAAGCTCAATTTGGTGGATTTACCTCCCGAGCACAAAGCAGTGATGGCAGTTCATTTTGAGTCTTTGGAGCAGGCTTTGGCAGCTAATCTCATTGCTTTAAAATACAATCCCGGAGCAGTGGAATTGATGGATAAAACCATATTGGATTTGAGCAAGCAAAATCTGACACAACAACGCAATAGGTTTTTTATCAAAGATGATCCGGAAGCTATACTTATCATTGAGTTTGCAAGAGAGAGCAAAGACGCTATAGCCGATATTTTTGAAAGTTTGGAAGCCGCATTGCGTAAGGAAAATTTAGGTTTTCATTATCCCATTATTTGGGGGAGGGATATGTTGAAAATATGGGCATTGCGCAAGTCGGGTTTAGGCGTTCTGTCCAATATGCCCGGCGATGCCAAACCTGTAAGTTTGATTGAAGATACTGCCGTTCCTGTTCAATATCTTGCGGATTATATAGTTGATTTCAAAGCCTTATTAGCAGCACACCAATTGGAATGTGTATATCATGCCCATGTGGGTTCGGGGGAATTGCACTTGCGACCCATACTCAATTTAAAGCTTGAAAAGGATGTGAAAATCTTCAGGGAATTGGGAGAAAAAACAGCGCATTTAGTCAAAAAGTATAAAGGCTCTTTGAGTGGGGAACATGGAGACGGACGTTTGCGAGGTGAATTTATTCCGTTGATGATAGGGGAACATAATTACAATTTATTGAAGGAAATCAAGCAAACTTGGGATCCACAATGTATATTCAATGCGGGGAAAATTACGCATACACCGCCTATGGATAGTCATTTGCGCTATGTGCCGGGTGTTCCTACCAAGGAGTTTAAGACTATCTTCAATTTCTCGGAAGATAGGGGTTTGATGCGGGCTGTGGAAAGATGCAATGGTTCGGGGGATTGTCGCAAGACGGAAATTACCGGTGGATTGATGTGCCCGAGTTATATGGCAAGTCGTGACGAAAAACAAACCACCCGTGCCAGAGCCAATATCTTGCGAGAATATTTGACTAATTCTACTAAAAACAATCCTTTCGATCATCAAGAAATTCATGAGGTTTTGGACTTATGTATATCTTGCAAAGGTTGTAAATCCGAATGTCCTTCCAATGTGGATATGGCAAAATTGAAGGCGGAGTTTCTACAACATTATTATGATGCCAATGGTGTTCCACTGCGTTCTTTCATGATTGCACATATCAATGATATCAATAAATTAGGAGCTATTATGCCGGGCTTGACCAATTTTGTTTTGCAGCAAACGCCTATTCCTAAATGGATGGGGTTTTCTGCTAAGAGGAAATTACCTGCATTGGCGCAGCAGACTTTTAATAGTTGGTATAAACAGCATTATCCCAAGATTTTACAACAAACTCAAGCTACAATTAAGCAAAAAATCTATTTGTTTAATGACGAATTTACCAACCATTACGATGTGGAAATTGGTAAGGATGCAGTACGTTTACTTACAGCTTTGGGTTATGAAGTGGTGATTCCTAAGCACATAGAGAGTGGTCGTTCTTTTATTTCCAAAGGCTTGTTGAGAAAAGCCAAGAAAATTGCTCAACAAAACGTGCAATTATTAGCTGATTTGATTACGGAAGATACACCTTTAATTGGTATTGAACCTTCATCCATATTGACTTTCAGGGATGAATATATAGATTTGGTAGATCTTGAATTGCGTGAAAAAGCTCAAAAATTGGCGAATCATACTTTATTGATAGATGAGTTCATCGTTAAGGAATTGAAGGCAGGAAAAATTTCAAGTGAAGCTTTCCATCAGGTCAATAAGACCATTAAAATTCAAAGCCATTGTCACCAAAAGTCCTTAGCATCAGCGCAATCCACCATAGATATGCTCTCCATTCCAGTCAATCATCAAGTTGAAGAAATTCCTTCCGGTTGTTGCGGTATGGCAGGTTCATTCGGTTATGAAAAAGAACATTACGATTTATCTATGCGAATAGGGGAGTTAGTTTTGTTTAAAGAAGTGGCTAAGATGTCAGCCGATACCATCATAGTGGCGGCCGGAACCAGTTGCCGGACACAGATAAAGGATGGTACCAAACGGACGGCTATTCATCCTATACAGCTGATGTACCATGCTTTAAAGAAGAATTGAAATTCTTTTTATCCAATTCCACTGCCGAGATAAGGTTTATTGCCTAAAGTTATTTAAAATAACAATTCAAAATCTGTTTTTAGTCTATCTTTGTTGCCGAATTTTATCCTTTTATTATGCAAACAAAATATAGATATATCCTTTTACTGTCATTGATTTTACTACCTTTTTTTATCATTTCTTGTCTCGCTATCCAAGAAAAAGAAAGTCGCGGTTATATAGTTGAACTTGGGCAATTAGCACCGGATTTCAGCATGCAACTAAGTAATGGTGAAGATTTTACGCTCAATGAGCATAGAGGAAAGTTGGTGATGTTGCAATTTACCGCAAGTTGGTGTGGAGTATGTCGTAAGGAAATGCCTTTTATTGAGCAAGATATATGGCTTAAACACAAGGATAATCCCAATTTCGTGCTGGTGGGTATAGACCGTGATGAGCCATTGGAGACGGTTGTAGGTTTTGCTGAATCTACCGGAATTACTTATCCTTTGGGGCTCGATCCCAATGGAGATATTTTCGCATTATATGCTGATAGAAAAGCCGGTATTACCAGAAATGTGATTATAGATAAGGAAGGTAAAATATTGATGCTCACCCGCTTATATGATAAAAAAGAATTTGCTGAGATGTGTGCTTTGATAGATGCTTATCTTGAGTGATATCGCTACTCAGAACCTATTGGCATTTTCTAATTAATACTTAATACCATTAAAGATAAAATCGAAGATGTTTTCTTTATTTTTTTCGAAAGAGTTGGTTAAGCTTTTTCGGATATAGGGGACTTCTAAGCCTTTTATAAGATGGAAAACGATAACGGCAGACAGATCTAAATCCATGCGTTTGAAGATTTTTTGCTGTACGCCCTCTTTTAAAATATCCCTAATCATTTGAATTTCTTTGCTATTGATGTTTCTTCTTGCTCTTTCTACTTGATAGATATCGGTAAAGAAATCGGCTCGAAGCGAACCATTACGATTAACTACATATTTTATAGTATCTAAATGGGTGATAGCTAAGGTTTTGAGCTTTTCGTCCGGACTAAGATCCAATGTCATGACTTTAGAAAGCTCTTCGAAAAGGTATTCTAATTCTTTATCTATCACTGCTTTAAAAATCTCCTCTTTATTATTGAAATAGGTATACAGCGTTCTTCTACCTTTTTGAGATGCTTCTGCAATTTCATTCATAGTGATATTGCGCTTCCCTCGCTGTGCAAACAGATCGCGAGAAACCTCTATCAATAGTTTTTTAGTTTTGGAGATTTTCTTTGCCATAATGTATAAAGAATTGGAGGCAAATATAATGAATTTTGTTGATTTGCATCGGTTCATTTCGTAAAAAAAGGCTGCCTTTCGTAAAAGACAGCCTTTTCTAAATTCACAAATCTGTTTGTATTGGTTATTTTTTCAACAAAACATCGTTGATAGCTTGTATGAAAGTTTCTTTAGGCAAAGCTCCCATAGCCATTTGCGGTTGTTCACCCATTGGGCAAAACAGCAAAGATGGAATACTGCGAATACCAAATGCCGCAGCTAATTCTTGTTCTTGTTCTGTGTCAACTTTGTAAATGTAAATTTGACCGTCATATTCTGCTGCTAACTCTTCTAAAATAGGCGCTACTACCTTACATGGTCCACACCAGTCAGCATAAAAGTCAATGATACAAGGCTTATCGCCTAAATATTTCCATTCTGTTTGATTTTCTTCATAATTAGCTACTTTCTTCAAAAAGTCAGCTTTCGTTAAATGAATTGTTCCCATTTTTTTTGTTTTTGTATGATTGTTATCTTGATTTAATTCTAACACATTAGCCTCTTGTTCTGCATTGTTGGACTTGTTTGCACAGGCTGTAAATACTATGGCTGTGAGCACTAATGTAGCTCCAAATAATTTCCTCATGATTCTGTTTTTTTATTTTGTTTTTTTGGTTTAAATAAATCGAATACTAAATAGCCTAACACAGCACCGTAAACAATGCTGATATAAGGATTGGATGTAATGGGGCAAGTGCCCGATTTGCATCCTATATAATGGTAATACAAATATCCGGCTATCATACCGACTATGATACCTGAGATTTGTAATAAATATTTCTTTATAAATTTTTTAATCATAAGAATTAATTGCTGTTTGGATGATTTTTAAATTCGATTATTCGTCACATTTAGCTGATTGAATGCAATCTAAGATGTTTACAATAGCCTTATTTTTCAATGAATAAAAGCAGTTTTTCCCCTCTTTGCGACAGTTTAAAATTCCCCTCGCCCGCATATTCGTTAAATGATGCGATAGTAAAGACTGCTCTAAATTTAAATGATCACCAATTTCTGTTACGTTCATCTCTTCCTTTTTGGCTAACAGAGATATGACAGATAGCCTGGTGCTGTGTGAAATCGCTTTCAACATATACGCTGCCTCTTCCATGTGTCCAAAATTTATCATCTTTGTTTTAAAATTCATGCAAATGTATGAACATATTTTCATATGTTCGCATTTAGTAAATGAATTTTAGTTTTTCATGATAGAAATTTAACATTTGAATGATAGATTGCTGAGATTAAACCCTACTGCTAATATTAATAAATAAACCTATGGTATAAGAAAGAAAAAATGTATCTTTGTTGCTCAATTTTTTAAACATGGCTCAACAAGCTACTACTATTTGCGCGGATATTAGAAAGGCAATCAGCGAAGCTGTTGGAAATCACCCTTCATCAGATATCTTTATACTTACAGATGATAATACACTCAAGTATTGTTATCCCGCCATTGCTGACTTAGCATGTATAGCGGATTCACATATGATTACCATCCCTGCTGGCGATGAAAATAAGCATATAGACTCGGTTGTTTCTATCTGGAATTACCTCAGTGAACATGGTGCAAATCGTAAATCTTTGCTGATTAACTTAGGTGGTGGTATGATTACAGACATAGGTGGGTTTGTAGCGGCTACCTTCAAACGCGGTATCAAATATATCAATATTTCTACTACGCTATTGGGTGCTGTGGATGCCGCCACTGGTGGCAAAACAGGCATTAATTTTCTTGGTTATAAAAATGAAATAGGTGCGTTCTATCCTGCTGAAGCTGTGTTGATAGATACTTTATTCTTCAAGACTTTAGATGCTGAAAACATTCGTTCAGGCTATGCTGAAATGATTAAACACGCACTTATACATTCTTTGGATGAGTGGCAAAAAATCATATCCTTTGATATGCAAAAGGTAAATTTTGACCTTTTGCGCACTTTGGTAGATAGTAGTATTCGTATCAAAGAGGGTGTAGTAGAACAAGATCCAAAAGAGCAAAATATACGCAAGGCATTAAACTTAGGACATACATTCGCACATGCTTTTGAGAGCTTCTCCCATAGGGTGGGAAGGCCTGTATTACATGGGTATGCTGTTGTATGGGGACTGCTTTGCGAACTTTATCTTTCCCAATTAAAATGGCAATTCCCTGAAAAATATCTTCAAGAATTGAAGGAAATCATACAACATTATTATGGCTATTTCAGTATTGAAAGTAGTGACTATCAAGAGCTGTATGAGCTTATGACTCATGATAAAAAAAATGAATCTGAAGCTATCAATTTCACACTTTTGTCTGATATAGGAAAGATACAAATCAATCAAACAGCATCTAAACAAGAGATTTTTCATGTTTTAGATTATTATTCATCCGTATCAAAATCAAGCATATGAAAAAAACTTTGATTATAGGCGCAAGTCGCAATCCTGAAAGATATTCTTATAAAGCAGCTGAAAGCTTGCTTAATCATGGACATACCATTGAAATGCTCGGTCTTAGACCTGATGTAATATTCAATCAAACTATTGATACAGAGCAAAAACCATTTGCAGATATAGATACTGTAACGCTGTATGTGGGTCCTAAAAATTTGCCTGTATATTACGACTATATCATATCGCTCAATCCCAAAAGGGTATTGTTTAATCCGGGAACAGAAAATCCTGAGTTTCAAGCTATGCTGAAACAACATAATATATATTACGAAGAAGCTTGTACCTTGGTTTTGCTGAGTACAAATCAATATTAATGACATTATAAACCATAGTAAATTAAAATGAAAATTGCATTGATAGGCTACGGAAAGATGGGCCGTATTATTGAGCAAGTTGCTCTTGAACGTGGACATAAGATTGTATGTATCATTGATGTAAATAATATAGCGGATTTTGAATCAGCTAAGTTTAAAAAGGCTGATGTAGCCATTGAATTTTCTACTCCTAATGCTGCTCTCAGCAATATATTGCGCTCCTTCGCAGTGGGACTACCGGTAGTTTGCGGTACCACCGGCTGGAACAAACATTTACCTGCATTGAAAAAAGAAATTGACACCAATGGACATGCGCTTTTTTGGAGTTCAAACTATAGCATAGGCGTAAGTATTTTTAATGCAGTAAATAAGTATTTAGCGAAATTGATGAATAAATTTTCCTACTATAATGTAAGCATGACTGAAACACATCACGCTCAAAAGTTGGATGCTCCAAGTGGGACAGCCATTACATTGGCAGAGGGAATTATCGAAAATTTGGATAGGAAAAAACAGTGGACCAAAACTGTTCAAACTGAACCTACCGATATAGCTATCAAATCTATAAGGAAAGATGAAGTGCCGGGTACACACAGTGTAAGCTATGACTCGGATATAGATTCAATCAGCATTGAGCATAAAGCTCATAACAGACATGGTTTTGCCTTAGGTGCAGTAATGGCAGCTGAGTTTTTAGCCGGTAAAAAGGGCTTTTTTAGTATGGAAGATATGTTGCAATTAACTTAATATGCCCTTTATAAATGGCCATTATGTAAGTTCAAACTTCCTGTTTTACTGAATGTTTTGAAAAAATGTAAGTTGGAAATTATGCAAAAATCAAAAGAAAATAAATCTAAGAAGCAAGATATACCTTCATCTTCTGCAAGGAAAACTTTTAAAGAACGCTTTCAAGCGTCTGTGGGACAGTGGATCAGAGCCTCTATTTGGTGTTTGATTTATATCTTGTTTATTGTGTGGGTAGGTAATTTCTGGTGGTTGCTTTTGTTGCCCATCGTCTTTGATATTTTTATTACTAAATATATTCCTTGGACTTGGTGGAAAAAGTCGAAAAATAAGACTTTCTTAGCCATTATGGGGTGGGTGGATGCTATCGTTTTTGCATTAATAGCTGTGTATTTTATCAATACCTACTTATTTCAAAACTACCAAATTCCAACTTCTTCTTTAGAAAAAACTTTGTTAGTAGGCGATTTCCTTTTTGTAAGCAAGGCCAGTTACGGACCGCGAGTACCCAATACACCGCTCTCTTTTCCTTTGGTACAGCATACTTTTCCGATTATCAATACAAAATCTTTTATAGAAAAACCGCATTGGGAATATAAAAGATTGAAAGGTTTTGATACCATCAAACGGGATGATATAGTGGTATTTAATTTCCCTACGGGAGATACAGTGGCTGTCAATAAACAAAATCCCGATTATTACGTCAGTTGCTATTATGAAGGTTTGAATAGTTTACGCTATCAATCAGCTGATTCACAGCCAGATATTGATGCTATTATGGCGGCAGGCCGAAAAGCTATTCTTTCCAAAAAGGATGAGTATGGTGAGATTGTTTATCGTCCGGTGGACAGACGCGAAAATTATGTAAAGCGATGTGTTGCTTTGCCGGGTGATGTTTTTGAAATTAGGGATAATCAAATCTATGTCAATGATATAGCGCAAGAAGATCATGCAGGTATTGAGTTTAATTATTATGTGCAAACTGATGGTAGGTATCTTTCTTCCGAGATGTTGACGAAATTGGGTATTAGTCAGGAAGATAGACATATATTGAATGCGCAATACGATTTTCACTTGATCAATTATTTAGGAATGAATCCTGAAATGCCGGTATATCATTTCCCACTAACAGCCACAATGCACGAGAAATTAGAGCGTTACCAAGGTGTTGTAAAAATTGTGATAGAGCCTTATGAATTAGGTGGTGAAGTCTTTCCGCTTGGAAGTGCCAATAATTGGAACCGCGATAATATGGGACCGATTTATATGCCGAAAAAGGGTGAAAGTCTGCAATTGACCGAAGATAATTTTGCAGTTTATGAGCGTGCTATTCGTGTGTATGAGCAAAACTCCTTGCAGAAAATTGATGGGAAATTCTATATCAATGGTGTTGAAACTGACACATATACCTTCAAAATGGACTATTATTGGATGATGGGGGATAACAGGCATAATTCTGCTGATTCGCGCTATTGGGGCTTCGTTCCTGAAGATCATATAGTGGGTAGACCGGTAGTTATATGGTTGTCTTTGGATAAGGATAAATCTTGGTTCGGTGGAAAAATAAGGGTTAATCGTTTCTTTAAAAATGCCAAACGATAAAACTACAAACCTTCCAACAGGTGAATATTACTATTTAAGTACGGCTTATTTAGCTCCCATTGAGTATTATATCTTGCTGGCTAAAGCCGAAAAAATTTGGATAGAGCAGTTTGAATCTTACTGCAAACAGACTTATAGAAATCGTACGGTTATCGCGACAGCCAATGGCTTGATGGATTTGAGTATTCCTGTTGAGAAAGCGAGTGCAAACAAACCATTAACCAAGGATATGAAAATTTCCAATACAGGAAAATGGCAGCAAAACCATTGGCGTTCTATTGAAACAGCCTATAATTCAAGTCCTTTTTTTGAGTATTATATAGATGATTTTTTGCCGTTTTATACCCGTAAGTGGACTTATCTATGGGATTTTAATATGGCTTTGCAGGAGACGGTGCTGTCTTTATTGGACTTGGAAACGAACATACATTTTACGCAAGCATACCGACAAGAACTGCCTGAAAATCATATAGATTTACGGGAACGTATCAGTCCAAAACAAGGATTTTATATAGATAAATTCACAGAATACTATCAAGTTTTCAAAGATAAATTTGGCTTTCAGGCCAATCTAAGTATAATGGATTTATTATTTAATATGGGTAATGAGTCTGTTTTAGTTTTAAAAAGATAAATAAATGCTGATTTTTCAGTACATTTGCATAAAATTTTTCTACGTATATCATGGAACAAATAGATTGGGGAAATATAGGTTTTGGTTATAGAAAAACCGATTATAATGTGCGTTGTACCTTTGCTAATGGGGCTTGGGGCGATTTAGAAGTGCATGAAGATGAATATCTTAATTTGCATATGGCGGCTACTTGTCTGCATTACGGACAAGAAGTTTTTGAGGGTTTAAAAGCTTTCAGAGGCAAAGATGGTAAAATTAGGATTTTCCGTTTGGATGAAAATGCCAAGCGTATGCAAGATTCTTGTAACGGTATTTTAATGCAAACCCTTCCTATCGAGAAATTTGAAGAGGCTGTTATCAAGGCAGTTCAGTTGAATGAACGCTTTGTTCCGCCCTATGGATCGGGAGCATCGCTTTATATCCGTCCTTTCTTGTTTGGCATCAGTCCTCAATTAGGTGTTAGTCCGGCCAATGAGTATCTATTCATTGTTTTTGTTGCGCCGGTCGGACCGTATTTCAAAGGTGGTTTTGCCACTACTCCTTTCGTGATTATGCGTCAGTACGACCGCTCAGCCCCCTTGGGAACAGGGAAATATAAGGTGGGTGGAAATTATGCCGCAAGTTTAGTAGCCAATGCCCATGCTCATCAATTAGGCTATTCCAATATTTTCTATTTGGATGCTAAAGAGAAAAAATACATGGATGAATGTGGTGCAGCTAATTTCTTTGGAATAAAAGATAATACCTATATAACCCCTAAATCTGAGTCGATTTTGCCTTCTATTACCAATAAAAGTCTGATGGTTTTAGCAGAAGAATTGGGTTTAAAAGTCGAGCGTCGCTTAATTCCTGTGGAGGAATTGGATAGTTTTGAAGAAGCTGGCGCTTGTGGTACCGCTGCAGTTATCAGTCCCATAGAACGTATTGATGACTATGATACAGGCATATCTTATGTGTTTTCAAAAGACGGTAAACCGGGTAAAGTATGCGAAAAACTTTTCAATAAATTACAGGCTATTCAATATGGTGATGAGGCTGATAAGTACAATTGGATTACCATAGTAGACTAAAATCTTCCCAAAAACTCGGATAAGATTTACTCACCACTTCAGGATTCAAAATCTTTATGGGGCGCATAAAGGCTACCGGTGCAAATGCCATGGCCATGCGGTGATCATCATAAGTGGAGATGATGGGAGTGCAGTTAGTGCTCGCATCTGTGGTCAATCCTTGCCAAGCCAATTCACCCTCTTTTGGTTCAATCAATACATAGCCTAATTTTTTCAATTCCCTGATTAAAGCGGCTATTCGGTCAGTTTCCTTGATTTTTAAACTTTCAACACCTTTGAAATGAAAGGGGATGTTTTTTAGGCAACAAGTCACAGCAACTGTCTGTGCCAAATCCGGTTGTTCCACAAAATCATAGGTGAATACCTTGCATAATTGCTTGTTAGCAGTGAGTATTACTCCATCTTGTACATAAGTAGTTGCAACACCCAATTGTTCAAAAATTGTAGCAAGTTTGCTATCGCCTTGCAGACTATCTTGTCGTAATCCTTGCAAGAAAATCTCTCCTGCACCGGCTATTGCCAATACTTCATACCAATAAGAAGCAGCAGACCAATCGGACTCCACTGTATAAGGAATAGGGCGATATGCCTGTGGGCGAATATTGATAGTATTCTCTTGAAAATCTACTTGTACCCCAAAGTCCTGCATCAGTTTTTGCGTCATTTGTATATAAGGCAAAGAGATGATTTTACCTTCCAAATTAATGGTTAATCCATTGTGCATATATGGTGCAATCATCATCAAAGCAGAGATATACTGGCTGCTTACACTTCCGCTGATATGGATAGTGCCGCCCATCAATGCACTGCCATATATCCTCAAAGGAGGAAAGCCCTCTTTGGCTATATACTCGATTTTTCCACCAAGCTGATTGATAGCATCTACCAATAATTTGATAGGGCGTTCTTTCATCCTTTCACTACCTGTAATGACCCATTCACCCACTGTTTTGGAAAGAAAAGCTGTCAGAAACCGCATAGCAGTCCCGGCAGCTCCCACATCAAACAGTGTGTCATTGGAATCCAAAGCTTTCACCATCACATCCGTATCGTCGCATATAGCGATGTTTGTAATATCATACGGACTATAAGATAGCGCATTCAGAATTAAAGCCCTATTGCTAATGCTTTTAGAAGCCGGCAATTGGATATCAAGCTTTATAGGCTTGTTTATTTTCGGAAGCTTTTTGAAAGTAGTCATATGCCAATCAATAAATAAAAATAGGTGATAGCGAGCGTCTAAAAAACCCTTACGATTTATAGGGCTAATTCGTAAATTTTACGAATATCCTCCCTATGTAATTTAACAAAACTACCTAAACTATTGTTTCCTAATTGTAGCTTTTCTATCAATAAAGGGATGTCTTCGGCCTTAGCTCCTATCTCTTCCAAACGTATAGGCATACCAATGGATTGCATGAATTGCTCGTATTGCTCTATGCCTTGTCTGGCTGTGTTTTCAGGATTTTGGAAATCCATTTCGCAAGACCAAACCCTTACGGCAAACTGCGCAAAACGTAAAATATCATGTTGCATAACATATTTCATCCATGCTGGAAACATAACAGCCAAACCAGCACCATGAGCCACATCATACAGAGCCGAAAGTTCATGTTCCAACTTATGCGATGCCCAATCTTGTTCACGGCCAACACCACAAACATCATTATGTGCCAACATGCCTGCCCACATCAAATTGGCTCTTGCCTCATAATTATGAGGATCTTTCATCACCTTAGGTGTTTCATTGATGATAGTAAGTAGAATAGCTTCTCCCAAGCGGTCGGTAATTTCTACATCCTTGGTATTGCTAAAATACCTTTCCATCACATGCGCCATCATATCTGCCACACCGGCTGCCGTCTGATAAGGCGGTAGGGTACAGGTCAATGCCGGATTCATGATAGAAAATACCGGACGAATTAAATCGCTATAAGCACCACGTTTCAGCATGCCATCCTCATGGGTAATTACCATACTGGCAGAGCCTTCGCTGCCGGCTGCGGTGATTGTTAAAATAGTAGCTACCGGTAAAGCTTTCTCAATGCGTTTTCCTGTAAAGAAATCCCAAAAATCGCCATCATACAAAGTACCTGCAGCAATAGCCTTAGCCGAGTCAATAGCACTGCCACCACCTACACCCAATACGAAATCAACCTGTTCAGCCTTACATAGTTCAATACCTTCATATACCAATCCACTGCGAGGATTAGGTATTGCACCACCCAATTCAATATAGCTTATGGCAGCCTTTTCCAAAGATAATTTAACACGATCCAATAAACCACTTTTAATAACGGAACCACCGCCATAATGAATCAAAACCTTACTACCACCAAAGCGTTTCACTAATTTACCGGTTTCTAATTCCTTATCTTTACCAAAAGAGAAATAAGTAGGACTATAAAAATTGAAATTATTCATATTGATTGTTGAAACTTAAATTTACTATATAATTAAGTGTTTTACACCTCATATTCTTGAAAAAGGAAATCATTATATGGGTATCTTTTAATATGTATGGCTTTTACCTTGTCATATATCAAAGCCCTGAGTTCATCAATGTTTATCTTATCTTTCGCAGAAATAAATATACAATTTTCATGAAGTTTAGCAAGCCAAGTAGCTTGTAATTCTTCTAAACTGATATTCTCCTTTTTGATGGGTGTTAAATCATCCTCTTCTTTAGGAATAAAACTGAAATCATCTATTTTATTAAAGACTAAAATAGTAGGTTTTTCTTCCTTGCTGATGTCTTTCAAGGTTTGATTGACAGTCTCCAATTGTTCTTCAAAATTAGGATGAGAAACATCTACAATATGTACTAACAAATCGGCTTCCCTGACTTCATCCAAAGTAGAATTAAAGGATTCGATAAGATGGTGCGGTAGTTTACGAATAAATCCAACCGTATCCGTCATAAGAAA
>CAYPYZ010000018.1:0-18353 GCA_964414805.1 uncultured Paludibacter sp. | reverse complement strand
AATGATTTTCCTTGCGGAAAGATATTAAATAAGCGATAATGGATGTGTAATCAATGACATAGGAACTACGCATATACACAAACAAATCGCCCCAATCAGGTTGGTTGGTTACCGGACAATTAGACCGTAATAAATCCGAATAAAATTGATAGTGATGCATGTCATCACTTGGTGTAGCTTTTAGTAATTCCGGAGCTTCGGTAAAATGTTGGAATTGCAATGCCTCTAAAGCCTGCAAATCAATTAAATCATTGAGATTGGGATAATCGGCAAAGGCAGTAACAATAGGCGTTTTAGCAGTAAACAAGCTGACTTCTACGGGTGTTTCCAAGAGGGTGCTCAAATCGTAAATTATGGTGTTTTTTACCTTTTGCATAGCCTCCTCTTGCGTTTTCCCGAAAGCTTCCATATTGAAAGAATTAAGATAAAGCTTAAGCGATTTCGATTCTACCATATAAGTACCGGCAGCATCATACTTCATTTTCATAACGCATGAAACGGGCAGACCATTATTGGTTAGAAAAGAAACTTCGTAAGCATTCCATAAATCACAACCTACAAAAGGTAAATCTTGCGGATTAATCGCATAAATTTCTCTATTTTCTGTCCTTTCTATCCGGAACAATAAGGATTTATCGTATCGTTCAGCATAAGTACTTGTTTTCCCAAGTTGGGAATCATGTAAATTAGTCTTCATAATTTCACGCAATAGCTTTGGTTTTTTCTTGCAACCATGCCCTTTCCTCTTCGTTAAGTAGGGGCGCAAGTTTGTCGTAAACCTCCTGATGATACGCATTAAACCAAGAAAGTTCATCGGCTGTCAACATACTTATTTCAATCAATTGCGTATCAATAGGGAATAAAGTCAAGGTCTCAAATTTCAAAAACTCACCAAATTCTGTTACACTATCTTTCACCACATGTATCAAATTTTCTATACGTATGCCGTAAGCATCAGTTCTGTACAAGCCCGGTTCATTGGATATAAGCATGCCCGGTTGCAGGCTAACAGGGTTTTCATCCATGCGTATATTTTGTGGACCTTCATGCACATTGAGGTAATGCCCTACCCCGTGTCCGGTACCGTGTCCGTAGTTCAACCCCATATCCCACATGGCTTTTCTTGCTAAAATATCTAATTGCGAGCCTCGTGTTCCTGTAGGGAATTTAGCTGTGGCAATGCCTATATGTCCTTTCAACACCAAGGTATAATCCTGCTTTTCCTGCAAAGTGGGAGTCGCCAAGGTGATGGTGCGCGTGATATCAGTCGTACCATGTAAGAATTGTGCACCTGAATCCAATAATAATATTCCTTTCGGAAGAATAGGAATATTCGATTTTTCATCAGCTTTATAATGCACAATAGCGCCATGGGCAGCATATCCGGCAATGGTAGCAAAACTCTCCCCTTTGAAATCTTCCTGCTCGGCACGGAAAGCATGTAATTGATCAGTAATGGATAATTCTGTCAATTTCCCATCAGCCACATTATCCTCCAACCACCTAAAAAAACGGGTTAGAGCAACGCCATCTTTCAACATAGCTTGGCGAATACCCTTAATTTCAGTGGTATTTTTAATGCTTTTCATGAAGCTGATGGGCGATGCTTGATTGATAAAATTGCAATTTTTCGGAAGCGTTTCAAACAAAGATTGATTGAGTTTAGCCCCATCAAACATTACTTGCGAAGTATCCGGCAACAGCTTTAAATCCTCATAAATCTGCAAATATTCCTTAGTGCTGATGCCCTCTTTACGCAAGTAATCAATAATTTCAGCATCAAGTTTAGCAGCATCAACATACAAAACAGCCTCTTTTTGATTGATCAAAGCATAGGCAATCGCAACAGGATTATAGTCCACGTCCTTACCTCTGATATTAAACAACCAAGCGATTTCATCCAAGGTATTCGTAAGAAAAACATCAGCATGCTGCATATTTTTCCTTAAAGCCTGTATTTTTTCAGTAGCTGATTGTCCTGCTAAATGCACATCATACACAAGAAGTTTTTCCTTAGGAATAGCCGGTCGATCGGTCCAAATACTTTGTATTAAATCAATAGATACCAATTGAATACCATGCCTTTGCAATGAGGTTTGCATAGTTTGAAAAGCATTCACAGAAAACATCAAAGCATTCACGCCTACTGTTTGTCCGGGCTGCAATTCCTGTATCAGCCAAGGGATAATATCCGGCACTTGCGGCAAGCCCATTTTCATTGCTTTAAAATCCGTATGTTCTAATTGTTCATCTGCCTGCAAATAATAGCGAGAATCCACCCAAACACCGGCTTTCTCTATGGTCAGTGCGACAGTCCCTGCCGAACCATCAAAGCCACTTATCCATTCACGTTCTTTCCAATGGTCGGCTATATATTCCCCTGCATGCGGGTCAGTTCCCGGAATTATACAAGCATCGATATCTTGATTGCGCATGGTATTGCGTAAGTTCTCCAATCTAAGTTTTAGCGTATTCATAAGTTTATTTTTTGGATTTTATTCCTGCAAATTTACATAAAATCATTGGAGGGAGAAACTGGCCATGTCAAAGAGGATTATTTCAGCAAACTATTTTCAGTAAATCCTTCGCTAAGGAGCAGGATGAGAAATAGGATAATAAAAATTAAATTTCACATTTTTGTGCAAAACAGAAGTAGTTGAAAACTATTAAAGAAATTTTTCTTAGATTTGCAGTTAAATTCTGTTTATAACAATGAATAAGATACTTTCCAAAGAATACTTTTCAGATAAAGTTGTAAAGCTCGTAATAGAAGCTCCAATGATTGCCAAAGCTCGCAAAGCAGGTCATTTTGTTATTGTTCGCGTAGGTGAAAAAGGCGAACGTATCCCGTTGACTATTGCGGATGCCGATATTGAGAATGGCACCATCACTTTAGTCATACAAATGACAGGTTTATCTTCCACTAAAATAGGCAGTTTAGAAGTTGGCGATTATATTACGGATGTGGTCGGACCGCTCGGCAAAGCTACGCATATAGATAGCTTTGGTACTGTGGTATGTGCTTGCGGAGGCGTTGGCACTGCTCCCATGTTGCCTATTGTTACGGCATTGAAAAAAGCCGGCAACAGGGTGATTACCGTATTGGCCGCCCGCAATAAAGACCTGATTATTTTGGAAGAGCAAATGAGGGCTTTATCGGATGAAGTGATTGTTATGACAGACGATGGTTCCTATGGAAATAAGGGCTTGGTGACTAATGGTGTAGAGGAAGTAATTCAACGTGAGAAGGTGGATTTATGTGTAACCATAGGTCCGGCTATCATGATGAAATTTGTTAGTTTACTGACTAAACAATATGAAATACCAACAGTAGCATCATTGAATACCATTATGGTAGATGGTACAGGTATGTGTGGCGCTTGTCGCGTAACCATTGGTGGTAAAGTAAAATTTGTTTGTGTGGATGGCCCTGAATTCGATGCCCATCAAGTGGATTTCGATGAAATGTTGATGCGTTTGGGTGGATACAAAGATATGGAGTTGGAGGAGATGGAGAAATTGGCAGTCAACAAATAAGTTTTTAGAGTTTCATTTAAGTATTAAACAATAAGGAAACTAAGCATTTACTAATTGAATTTACATAAGAAAATATGTCTGATTTATCTTATATAAAAGAATCCAGATCCCAAGATTGGCGTGTAGCATTGCGCTCATCCATGAAAGCCAAAGAACGCATGGCTATTCCGAGAGTGCAAATGCCTGCTTTGGATGCTGCTTATAGAGGTACCAATAACGAAGAAGTAAATCTTGGTCTGACCGCAGAATTAGCCATGTTGGAGGCGCAACGTTGTATTGACTGTCCTGATCCGACCTGCATGAGTGGTTGTCCGGTTAATATTTTCATTCCTCAATTCATCAAACAAATAGAGGTGGGTGAGTTTGGGGAAGCAGCTAAAACCTTGAAAATGACCTCTGCCCTACCGGCAGTTTGCGGAAGAGTTTGTCCGCAAGAAAAGCAATGTGAAGCCGAATGTATACATGTTAGAACGGGGAAAGACCCCGTAGCCATCGGACATTTAGAGCGTTTTGCTGCCGATTTTGAAAGACTAAGCGGTAATATCTCTGTTCCTGAAATTGCAAAAGCTAATGGTATTAAGATAGCTGTGGTAGGTTCGGGTCCTGCGGGGTTATCCTTTGCAGGTGATATGGCAAAATTTGGGTATGATGTAACTGTTTTTGAAGCCTTGCATGAAATAGGCGGAGTTTTGAAATATGGCATTCCTGAATTTCGTTTACCCAATGATGTAATAGATGTTGAAATCAACAACTTACGCGATATGGGGGTGCAATTTATCACTAATTGTATAGTGGGTAGGACTATCAGTTTAGAGGATTTAAAAGCTGATGGCTATCAAGGTATGTTTGTGGGAAGTGGTGCCGGTCTACCTCGTTTTATGCAAATTAAAGGGGAAAACTTAGTGGGCATCATGTCTTCTAACGAATATTTAACACGCGTAAACCTGATGGATGCTGCTAATCCTGAATCTGACACTCCCGTATTTAAAGGGAAAAAAGTGGCTGTTATAGGTGGCGGGAATACGGCTATGGACTCGGTTCGGACTGCTTTAAGATTAGGTGCTGAGCGTGCTATGATAGTGTATAGACGTTCGGAGGAAGAAATGCCCGCGCGTCTTGAAGAGGTGCATCACGCTAAAGAAGAAGGTATTGAATTTATGACCCTGCGTAATCCTATCGAGTTTATTGGCAATGAGCAGGGGCGCGTTACCCATATGGTCTTGCAAGAAATGGAGTTAGGTGAGCCGGATGCTTCTGGTCGTCGCTCCCCCATTGAGAAAGCCGGCTATACGGAAACCATAGAAGTAGATGAAGTAATTATCAGCGTGGGTGTTTCTCCTAACCCACTGATTCCTCGCTCTATAGAGGGTTTGGAGGTAAGTAAATGGGGAACTATCATCGTCAATGAGGAAACCATGCAGACCGACATACCCATGATTTTTGCAGGTGGAGATATTGTAAGAGGGGGTGCTACTGTTATTTTAGCCATGGGCGATGGCCGTAAAGCTGCTGCTGCTATGCATGACTGGATTCAAACTAAGAGTTAAATTCACTATTATTCAGTCTTAAACTATTCATAAAATTATTATATGCAGAGAAATTTATTATTGCTTGTGATTATTGGACTATTAGCATCCTGTACGCTTAAAGAAAAATTTTTAGTTTCTGGTATTATTGGAGAAGGTGCCGGAGAAACAATATATCTGATTCACAATGGCTTATCTAAAAATACAATATTAGATTCTATTCAAATAAAAAAGAATGGCAGTTTTCAATTCAAATCACAATCTCCCGAATATCCGGATTTTTATAGCCTGAAACTCAATAATAAACACATACTTTTTGCAGTTGATTCTACCGAGCATATTACTATCAATAGCTCTTTGCAGGATTTTGCACAAACCTATGATATAGAGGGCTCTGAAGCTAATAAGGATATTCAATTCTTAAGAGCGTCAGCTAATCAGTTAAGTGCAAAAGTAAAGCAATTATCCGATGAAGTCAATCAAAAGGAAAAAGAGGTTTTATTCAAGGAATTAACGGACTTGATTGAAGCACATAAAAGTGAAGCACGAGCTATTATTTTGAAAAATCCTCGTTCAACAGCTGCTTATTTCGCTATATATCAGAAGATTAATGATACCTATTTATTTTCACCTTATGAAGATGAGGATAGGAGTTATTGTGCTGCCGTAGCCACTTCTTATAATACCTTTATGCCTGATTATATTAGAAGTAAAAACTTGACAGCTTTGGTTTTGGATGCTATTAAATTGAATCGCCGACAAAGATCACAAGCAGGTTGGAGAGAATTAATCGAAACTTCCGGTATAGGTTATATTGATATTGAATTAGCTGATGTGTCGGGAAAACTGCGCAAATTATCGGATTTATCCGGTAAACTTATCTTATTAGATTTCTCTGCCTATGCTGCCGAAGGTAATATTGAATATACTTTTGAATTGCGTTCTTTATATGAAAAATATGCATCCAAAGGCTTTCAAATTTATCAAGTTTCTTTAGATGCCAGTGCATATTTTTGGGAAGATATTGCTAAAAATCTTCCTTGGATAACTGTTCGAGATGAAAATGGTCAGCATACACGCTATGCTTCAAGTTATAATTTACAACAACTTCCCACCCATTATCTAATTGACAGACAAGGAGATATAGTTGCTAAAAACTTAGACTTCCCCTCTTTAAGAAAAGAAATAGAAAAACGACTTTAATAATGCAAGAATTTATAAAGCAATTGGCCTTATCTGTTGGGTTTGATGCTTGTGGTATTGCAGAAGCTACAGAACTTACAGATGATGCTGCCTTTATGCGTTCTTGGTTAGAGGATGGTTTGCATGGAGACATGCAGTATTTGGTAAATAATTTTGAAAAAAGGATAGATCCTCGCGTTTTAGTTCCGGGTTGTAAGTCTGTAGTAGTCACATTATTAAATTACCATCCAGCAAAGACACAAGCATCCGGTTTACCAAAAATTGCCAAATATGCTTATTCGGCCACGGACTACCATTATGTAGTAAGGGAAAAGCTACGCCGTATGGAAGAGAAAATCATTGAAAAATATGGTGAAGCGAGCGTTAACAATGATTATCAACATGTATTTGCGGATAGCGCTCCGGTGTTGGAAAAGCGTTGGGCAGAAAAGGCCGGTTTAGGTTGGATAGGTCGCAATACCCTACTTATCAATAGACAATTTGGTTCAAATGTTTTCATAGGTATATTATTATTGAATTTAGAGGTGGGTGCAAAAGGTAAATCTGTACCTTTTAGCTGTGGTAATTGTACGAAATGCGTGGATGCTTGTCCTACCCAGGCCCTCAACGGAAGGAGCATAGATGCTCGCAAATGCATATCCTATCTCACTTTAGAGAGACGTTCACCCATGCCTGAAGCGTATAAAGATAAACTTAATGGATGGATAGTAGGATGTGATATCTGTAGTGATGTTTGTCCGTGGAATGTACGTTTTGCACACCCCCACAATCATCCGGAATTAGAACCCACCCCTGCCATTTTTAGTCTGACCCATAAAGATTGGGAACAAATGTCTAAAAGTGAGTTCAAGAAAACATTTAAAAGCTCGGCTGTTTTACGTAAGGTACTTGATTAGCCAAAATTAGCTATTGTTTGTAGTAACTTAATGCTTCCGGTAAGGTCTTTTTGATATTTTCAATACGTTTATCATTGGCTGGATGCGTACTTAAAAACTCAGGTACTGCAACGGTTTCACCTGCCGACATACGCTCCCAAAAGCCTACAGCTTCACTTGGGTCATACCCTGCCATAGCCATAAAAATTAAACCTAATCTGTCAGCTTCAGCTTCATGATTACGAGAATACGGAAGAATTACACCGTATTGAGCACCAAGTCCATACAGCACTTGCATACTTGTACGAGTAATTTCAGACTTTTGGCTTAGCAACACATCTGTAATAGCAGAGCCATAGGACAGCAACATTTGTTGACTCATTCTTTCTTTACTATGTTTGGCCACAGCGTGAGCCACCTCATGCCCCATAACCACAGCTATGCCGGTTTCAGTTTGGCAGACAGGCAGAATGCCTTCAAAAAACACAACTTTTCCGCCGGGCATGCAAAAGGCATTCATAGATTGGTCTTGTACCAAATTAAACTCCCATGCATAATTAGCAATTTCATCCTCATAGCCATTCTGCATCATATAAGTTTCTACCGCTTGCGAAATGTTCTTTCCTACTTGCTTCACTAAAGCTGTTTGTTGCAGGTTTTTTGATAAAGGAACTGAGTCTATAAACTCTTTATAACTAAGGAAACTCATGCTTAAAAGTTCAGCATCGGATACCAAAGAAACTTGCTTTCTACCGGTTATCATAACGCTTGTACAAGAAATCAATAAGATTGATGCTAAGACAATTAAATATTTTTTCATATTAAATTAATTAAATCTGTGACTATACATTAAAAATTAGTATTCTTAAACTAATTAGGCTTCAAATATATTAATTTTCTTTCATTTAACTGACATTGCTTAATTATGGAAAATAATTAAAATCTGGCTTTTAATAATGTGAATTCTTAAGCTATTGGTAAAGTTGTTTTTTTAAGCAAGATATTTTCAGGAGATCATCCACAGCACAATGTACATTCAGGATAACGGTTATTCCAAATAAATAGCATTGCATTCATGCAAAAAACATAGGGTATAACAGTATTTTGAATACATATCATTGGGACATCCTATCTATTCCACATAAGAATGTTAATATAAATTGAAACATGACTTTATATAAATTACAATTTTCTATCTTTACAAAATTGATTTTAAAAACAGCTTTATGAAAAATACTGTAGCTTTTATTCTATTTTTTATGATGGGTTTTGCAAGTATAGCGCAAACTCAAAAAAATAAAACTTCACAATTAATTGAGTTTAGTACCCAAGACATTTCGATGTTTGCTTCTGTAACGGAAGACAGCACCTTGCTATTTCATTACTTCGGAAAGAAAATTCAAGATGCTTCTCCTTTTCTTGATAAGCGATATTATCGCCGTCAAGATTATGGTACCGATAATATGATGTATCCTACAGCCGGTGGCAAAAACTTTAGGGAACCCGCTTTACGCGTGACTCATGCCGATGGTGATCTCAATACTGAATTAGTATTTTTAGGGTATGCAAAACGTAAAATTGACGAAAACCTTACAGAAACAACCGTACATCTAAAGGATAGAAAATTACCTTTATACGTTGATTTAATAGTGAAAGCTTTCCATAAGGAAAATGTTTTTAGTCAGTATGTAGTTATTACCAACGAAGAAAAATCAGCTGTCAGATTACATAATTTCTACTCATTCTTTTTACCTATTAAATCTACAGCATATTATCTCAATAGCTTTACAGGCGATTGGGCTATGGAAATGGGATTGAGTGAAACCTTGTTGACACGAGGCATTAAATCCATAGAAACCAAAAAGGGCGTACGCGTTACCCGTAACGAAAGTCCCTCTTTTTTAGTTGCTTTGGATGCCCCTTTAAATGAGAACTTTGGAGAAGTGATAGGTGGTAGTTTAGCTTGGAGCGGCAACTACAAACTCAATTTTGAATTGGATGAATTTGACGTGTTGAATATCACGACAGGTATAAATCCATATGCTTCCGATTATTTATTAGCTAAGAAAAAATCCTTTAAAACACCCGAAATAATTTATACTTTTAGTAATCAAGGTGCCGGAGGTATCAGTAGAAATTTACATGACTGGGCAAGGAATTACGGGGTGTATGATGCCAAGACTATTCGTCCTACTTTGCTTAATAGTTGGGAAGGTGCCTATTTCGATTTCAACGAAAACAGTCTAAAAACTATGATAGATGATGCTGCTGATTTAGGCTTGGAAATGTTCGTTTTGGATGATGGTTGGTTTGGTAATACCTATCCAAGAAACAACCCCAGAGCCGGTTTGGGTGATTGGCAAGTCAACCACACAAAACTCCCAAAAGGTATAGATGACATTGCAACTTATGCAGTTTCCAAAGGTTTGCAATTCGGTATTTGGATAGAACCGGAGATGGTTAATCCTGAAAGTGAATTGGCCAAATCCAAACCTGATTGGATAGTAAAAAGTAAAGGTAGAGCTGTACCTACTATCAGAAATCAGTGGTTATTAGACTTGACTAATCCGGCGGTGCAGGACTTTGTTTTCAGCGTATTTGATAATACTATCCAACTATCTAAGAATATTTCCTATATTAAATGGGATGCCAATCGACATGTTGAATCTGTTGGTTCAAGCTATTTATCAAAGGATTTACAATCGCATTTTTGGATAGATTATGTGCAAGGTTTGTATAATGTATATGAAAGAATACGCGAAAAACACCCCAATATCATTGTCCAAGCTTGCGGTTCAGGTGGTGGAAGAGTCGATTATGGAGCCCTGAAATATCAGCAGGAAGTTTGGACCAGCGACAATACGGATGCGTTAAGCAGGGTGTTTATTCAATATGGTACAAATTATATATTTCCGGCCTTAGTAACCGGTTCGCACGTTTCTGCCAGTCCTAATCATCAAACTAACAATCAAACTCCTTTAAAATTTCGTTTTGATTTAGCAATGAGTGGTCGCTTAGGCATGGAATTACAGCCCAAGGCGATGAGCGATTCTGAAAAAGAATTTGCTAAAACGGCTATCAGCAACTATAAAGCAATTAGGGATATTGTTATGTTTGGAGATTTATATCGCATATCTTCTCCTTATGATAAACAGGCCTATTATTCCTTGATGTATGTTGATAAAAAGAAGGAAAAGGCCGTAGTTTATGCTTTTTCAATCAAGTATCAGGGAACAGGATTTACGCCAAAATTGAGGTTGCACGGACTTGATCCTAACAAGCAATATCGCATCAAGGAATTGAATGTCAACAAATCTTCTTTTTGGGGTGATGGTAAAGTTTTTTCCGGAGAATATTTAATCAATGATGGTATCAATCCACCTTTAAGGAAAATATACGATAGTGCGGTATTTAGTATAGAAGAAATTTAGTAACCCACTTATAATCAAGTTGTCAAATTACTTATTTATATAAAAACATTCATTATGAAATTCAAACTAATCAGTTTAGTAAGTATTGTGTTCATTGTATTTGCTTGCACCGAAAAACCGGCACAAATTATTTCAACTCCAAGTCCTAAAAGGGCAAACGGTCAGACCGATGTCTTGCAATTGGCAGTTGACCCAATTCCGGTAGTGCGCGTAGCCTTTATTGGCTTGGGCATGCGTGGACCGAGCGCAGTAAAGAGAATGACTTATATGGACGGTGTTGAGATAGTTGCGCTATGTGATATGGAGGAAGAAAACGTAAAAAAAACCAATGAAATCTTGGTTGAGCGCGGTTTTCCGAAAGCTTTAGAATTTTATGGTGACGCAGAGATTTGGAGAGAAGTCTCAGCTTTACCCAATGTAGATTTACTCTATGTAGCCACTGATTGGCTGATGCATGCTACGATTGGCATACAAGGGATGTTGGATGGAAAACATGTAGCGCTTGAAGTGCCGGGAGGACTTACGATGGATGAGATTTGGAAATTGGTAGATACGGCAGAACAAACCCGCAAACATTGTATGATGTTGGAGAATTGCGTATATGACTTTTTTGAACTAACTACTTTGAATATGGCTCAAGAAGGATTATTTGGAGAGATTTTACATGCAGAAGGGGCTTATATTCATGGTCTGAATCCTTATTGGGACAAGTATTGGAACAATTGGCGTTTGGATTATAATTTAAAACATAGGGGAGATTTATACCCCACTCATGGTTTAGGTCCCGTGTGTCAAGCCTTGAATATTCATAGAGGAGATAAAATGAATTATTTAGTTTCTGTGGATACCAAAGCGGTCGGTAATGTAGAATTTATCGAGGAAAAAGGTGAAAAAGTTGAGAATTTCAGGAATGGCGAACATACTAATACTTTAATCAAAACTGAAAAGGGAAAAACTATTTTGATTGAGCATAATGTGACTTCTCCAAGGCCTTATAGTCGTATGTATCAGCTTACAGGGACCAAAGGATTTGCCAATAAATATCCTATGCAGGGCTATTATATCTCTCCGGAAAAGCTTTATCCAGATAGTGAAATCAATCATGAAAACCTAACAAGTCATAATTTTATTTCAACGGAAGAGCGCACAGCTTTGATGGAAAAATACAAACACCCCATTGCGAAAGATATAGAAGAAAAAGCTAAGCAAGTGGGTGGGCATGGTGGTATGGATTTCATCATGGATTACCGCCTGATTTATTGTCTACAAAACGGTTTACCATTAGATATGGATGTATATGATATGGCGGAATGGAGCTGTTTGGTGCCCCTTACGGAAATCTCTTTAGATAATAATTCAGCACCCGTTGAGATTCCGGATTTCACACGTGGTGCTTGGGATAAATTAGATAAATTGGAATTTGCTCAATAAGGCCACTCATTACCAATAAAAAGCTTTTCATTTTGAAATAGTTTGTTGTATCTGTGTAAAAAACGGTTTTCAACAAACTATTTCTTTTTGAGCCTTTTTTTTTGTACTTTTGCATCAATTTTTAAAAATAATTTTTCGTTTGTAATAAAAGGCGACAAAGCATTTATATCTTAATTACACTCCTAACAGCATATTAATTTATCAATATATGAACAATTCAGAAAGAAGCGAACAAGAAGTATTCAGACGTGAGAGTTTGGTGCGTTTGCGCGAAATGGGTATAGACCCCTACCCTGCTGCTTTATATCCTGTTGATGCTTATTCAACCAGTATTAAAGAGAGTTTTAAGGATGAAGATGAAGCAAAACAAGTATGCGTGGCCGGCAGAATCATGACGCGCCGTATCATGGGTAAAGCTGCATTTATGGAGCTAATGGACTCCCAAGGTCGCATACAAATTTATATCACCCGCGATGATATAAATTCGGAAGAGCAACCGGAAATGTATAATACAGTTTTCAAAAAACTTTTGGATATAGGCGATTTTGTAGGTATAAAAGGTTTTGTTTTTCGTACTAAAATGGGAGAAATTTCCATACATGCACAAGAGCTTACCGTACTTGCCAAGACTTTGCGCCCGCTTCCTATCGTGAAATACAAAGACGGAGTGGCTTATGATGCTTTTGAGGATCCGGAACAACGCTATCGCCAACGTTATGTGGATTTGGTTGTCAATGATGGTATCAAAGAAATCTTTATCAAACGGACTAAAGTCTATAATTCCATGCGAGATTATTGTAATAGTTTTGGCTATATGGAAGTGGAAACACCTGTTTTGCAATCCATTCCCGGAGGAGCAGCAGCACGCCCGTTTATTACGCATCACAATGCTTTAGATATTCCATTATACCTTAGAATTGCTAATGAATTATATCTTAAAAGATTGATTGTTGGAGGGTTTGAAGGGGTATATGAGTTTTCAAAAAACTTCCGTAATGAAGGTATGGACAGGACTCACAATCCGGAATTTACGGCTATGGAAATTTATGTAGCTTATAAAGATTATCATTGGATGATGGAGTTTACCGAAAACATGATAGAGAAAATTTGTTTGGATGTAAATGGCACCACCGAACTGCAAGTAGGCGAAAAAACCATTTCTTTTAAAGCGCCATTCAAACGTATCAGTATGATAGATGCAATTAAGGAGCATACGGGGGTTGATATCAATGGTATGGATGAAAATCAATTACGTGATTTGTGTAAAACCTTGCATATTGAAGTTGATGCCACCATGGGCAAAGGCAAATTGATAGATGAAATTTTTGGTGAAAAATGTGAAGCCAACTATATACAACCTACTTTCATAACGGATTATCCTATTGAAATGAGCCCGCTTACGAAAAAGCATCGCGACAATCCGGAGCTGACAGAGCGATTTGAATTGATGGTAAATGGTAAAGAATTAGTGAACGCTTATTCAGAATTGAATGATCCTATTGACCAATTAGAACGCTTCAAAGAGCAAGTTAAATTAGGAGAAAAAGGAGACGATGAAGCCATGTTTATCGATATGGATTTCGTACGTGCATTGGAATATGGCATGCCTCCAACTTCAGGAATGGGCATAGGTATGGATAGATTGGTGATGCTGCTTACAAACCAACAAGCTATTCAGGAAGTACTATTCTTTCCACAAATGAGACCTTCGGCGAAAGAATAAAACTGTTAATCTGATGTTGGAATGAATGAATCTTCAAGAACATTTCAATTTGACTTTTTTTCGACTTCAAAAAATACTCTTTATGGAAAATAAAAATACTAAAATTGCTATATTAGGAGGAGGTAGTTGGGCTACTGCAATAGCTAAAATCGTCTTGCAAAATGTAGATAAAATTTATTGGTATATGCGACGACAGGAACAAATCGATGAATTTATCCACTTAGGCAAAAATCCATTTTATCTAACTGGAGCAAGATTTGACACAAATCGCATTCATTTTACCGATGATATTAATCAAGTGATTGAACTTGCTGATATATTAATTTTTGCCATTCCCTCTCCCTACCTTGAAGACCATCTGAAAATACTTAAAGTGAGTTTAGAAGATAAAATTATCATTTCCGCCATCAAAGGAATTATTCCTGAAAAAAATTATATCATTTCCGATTTTTTTGAAGCTGAATATAAGATACCTAAAGAAAATATAGCTGTTATTTCCGGACCATGCCATGCCGAAGAAGTAGCTTTAGAGCGCTTATCTTACTTGACTATCGCTTCAGTCTCAAGTGAATTAACCAAAGTATTACATTCCATATTCAGTACTGATTTTATTAATATTGCTATTAGTAACGATATTGCAGGGATAGAGTATTCTGCTATCATGAAAAATATCTATGCTATTATGTCCGGAATCAGTCATGGCTTAAAATATGGAGATAATTTTCAGGCTGTTCTAATCTCAAATGCCATTCAGGAAATCGATGGATTCTGTAATGCAATCCATCCCTTTCCAAGAAATATAAATCAATCGGCTTATTTAGGAGATTTGTTAGGAACGGCATACTCACAATTTAGCAGAAACCGCCTGTTTGGAAACATGATAGGAAAAGGGTATTCCATTAGAGCAGCTAAAATAGAATTGGGAATGATAGCAGAAGGCTATTTCGCTACAAAATGTATTTATGAAACCAATAAAAAATATAAATTCGATTTGCCAATAGTAAATACTGCATATGATATTCTGTATAATAATGCGATACCCGCTACCAAAATCAAAGAACTTTCTAATAAATTAGTATAATTTTTACCTTTTACATATATGCAAAATATCAAATTATCTATCGACAAAGCTTTAGATTTCCTTCCTAAGAAATCCATTGAGCATTATCAAGCAATTACCAAACAAGCTAATGAGGCTTTACATAATGGCACCGGAAAAGGCAATGACTTTTTGGGTTGGTTGCATCTGCCTACCAGCATTTCAGAAGAGCATTTAGCTGATATTGAAGCTACTGCTAAGTCCTTACAAGCGCAATGTGAAGTGGTGGTAGTCATTGGCATAGGTGGTAGCTACTTAGGTGCAAAAGCCGTTATAGATGCACTATCCAATAGTTTTGATTGGCTACAAAACGAAAGAAAATCACCTGTGGTGGTATATGCCGGACAAAATATTGGTGAAGACTATTTGTACGAATTGCAGGAGTTATTAAAGTCTAAGAAATTCGGCATCATCTCTATTTCTAAATCCGGAACTACTACCGAACCTGCATTGGCTTTCCGCTTATTGAAAACGCAGTTGGAAGAGCAACAAGGCAAAGCATCTGCTAAGGAATTGATAGTGGCCATTACCGACAAAGCAAGAGGTGCATTACGTACTTTAGCTGTGCAAGAAGGCTATAAAACCTTTGTGATTGAAGATGATATCGGAGGCCGCTATTCAGTTTTATCTCCTGTTGGCTTGCTACCCATTGCTGTTGCAGGTTTCGATATTCGTGCCTTGGTTCAAGGTGCTATTGATATGGAAACTATTTGCGGTCTTGATACTCCTTTCGCAGAAAACCCTGCTGCACAGTATGCTGCCGTTCGCAATGAACTCTACCAATCTGGAAAAAAAATTGAGATTTTAGTGAACTACCATCCTAAATTGCATTATATTTCAGAATGGTGGAAACAGCTATATGGCGAAAGTGAAGGCAAAGATAATGTAGGTATTTTCCCGGCAGCGGTTGATTTTACTACTGATTTGCACTCTATGGGACAATGGATACAAGAAGGTGAAAGAACTATATTTGAAACTGTGATTTCCATACAAGAACCCAATCATCAAGTATTGGTACCCAAAGATGAGGCTGATTTAGATGGTTTAAATTTCTTGGTAGGAAAACGAGTTGACGAGGTAAATAAAATGGCCGAATTAGGTACTTTATTGGCACATATAGATGGTGGAGTTCCTAATTTAAAATTTGAACTACCACGCTTAAATGAATACTATCTTGGACAATTACTTTATTTCTTTGAAAAAGCTTGCGGAATAAGTGGGTATGTATTGGGTGTGAATCCTTTTGACCAACCCGGTGTAGAAGCTTATAAGAAGAATATGTTTGCTTTATTAGGGAAACCCGGTTTTGAAGAAGCAACTAAAGCTATTCAAGCAAGATTGTAAGTTCAATTAATATCAATCAAACATTTGCCCGGCATTATTACTTAATTGTACCATTTGATCATATTCCTCAGGGGATAAATCCAAGAAATAATAGTGCTGGGGATTCATCACTTGTCCCTTATAGTGAACTTCATAATGGAGATGTGGTCCGGTAGACTTTCCTGTATTACCCACAAAACCAATCACATCTCCTCTTTTTACCTTTTGCCCTACCTTCACATTTACCTTTTGCATATGTCCGTAACGGGTTAAATAACCAAAGCCATGATTGATTTCAACGGTATTACCATAACCTTGTTGCCATCCTGCTTTCTTAACAGTGCCATTACCTGTAGCAAAAATATCCGTCCCGGAAGGTGCTGAAAAGTCCATACCCGCATGGAATCTACGTGTTCTGTATATAGGGTCAATACGCCATCCAAAACCTGAAGCAGTACGGGTTAAGTCTTTATTTAGGATAGGCTGAATGGCAGGAATACATTGCAACATCTCCTCCTGTGTACCGGCAAGTTTCACCAATTCATCATAGGATTTGGATTGGATATACAATTGTTTTTTGATAGCGTCATATTTTTTAGTAATCTCAACGGCTATCTGAGAATTAGTCATGCGCAACAATTGATCGTAGTGTTCAGTCTTGCCCGTAACCGATTTTCTGACAGAATACGGAATAGGATCAGCTTGAAAAATCACCCTGTATAAATTATCATCGCGCTGTTGTAAATCTTCCAAAATAGCACTAACTTCATTCATATTGCGCTCTAACACTTTATATTGTGCTTGCAAGCGATTACGTTCTTGTATTAGTTGAACTTCTTCAGGAGATTGAATAAAGGAGATAAAGATAAAAAAGAAGACTACTGCAATAGAAATAGCTGACAGCAAATGTAGCAATAGCCGCTTGATTATGAACAGAAAGGAATTGTCCGTTTCTTCATAACTCAATGTATCAGGATTGAAATGGTACTTCTTTTTAGCCATGCTAAGTGTGTAATTATCAACTAAAATCAAGCAATAATATGCAAAAGTAATAAAAATGACGTATTTTTGTACTCCTTTTCTATAAAAATAAGAAGTAAGGGGAAAATTTAAGGACAAAAATTAGTAATATTATTATAAAAATGACTTCACAAGCAATCAGACAATCATTCTTAGATTTTTTTGCATCTAAAGACCACAAAATCGTAAATTCAGCTCCTATGGTTATCAAAGACGATCCTACTTTGATGTTTACCAATGCAGGGATGAATCAATTTAAAAATATCATCTTAGGCAATGACCCTATAAAATACCCACGCGTAGCTAATTCCCAAAAATGTTTGCGCGTAAGTGGTAAACACAATGATTTGGAGGAAGTTGGTCATGATACCTACCACCATACCATGTTTGAAATGTTAGGAAACTGGTCTTTTGGAGATTATTTTAAGCGAGAAGCTATTGCATGGGCTTGGGAATATCTGACCGATGTGTTGAAATTGGAAAAAGACAGGCTATATGTTTCAGTCTTTGGTGGAGCGCCCGAGGAAGGCTTAGAACGTGATGAAGAAGCTGCTGAAATGTGGTTGCAATATGTATCTGAAGATAGAATTATCAACGGAAGTAAAGCAGATAATTTCTGGGAAATGGGTGATACCGGTCCTTGTGGCCCTTGTTCCGAAATCCATATAGACCTAAGAACCAATGAAGAAAGAGCAAAAGTTGATGGCAAATCATTGGTCAATGAAGACCACCCACAAGTCATAGAGATTTGGAATAATGTATTTATGCAATACAATCGCAAAGCTGATGGTAGTTTGGAAGAATTACCCGCCAAGGTGATTGATACAGGTATGGGCTTCGAGCGTTTGTGCATGGCATTGCAAGGCAAACAATCCAATTATGACACGGATGTTTTTCAACCTATCATCAAAGTTATCAGCGAGCTAAGTGAAATTGCTTATGGTAAGAATGAGCAGACAGATATAGCTATGCGTGTAATCGCTGACCATGTGCGAACCATTGCGTTTTCTATTACCGATGGACAATTACCTTCCAATGCGAAAGCCGGTTATGTAATCCGCCGTATTTTACGCCGTGCCGTTCGTTATGCTTATACTTTCTTAAATCAGCATCAAGCCTTTATGTATAAACTAATTGATGTGTTGATAGAAGTAATGGGTAGCGCCTATCCTGAATTGATTGCTC